>JBKJIP010000137.1:0-15222 GCA_046598515.1 Fimbriimonadaceae bacterium
TTTGCCACAAGCATCTCCGCGCGTCGGATTTCGCTTACGCTCCAGGCTTGCCAAGGGCAACCGTTCGCCCGATGAGGCGCGTCCCCATCGTAGGCCTCCGAGATCCCTCCCAGGCCTCGGTGGCGCTTCATGAGCTTGACTTTGCGCAGAGCCTTGGCCGCGCGATCATAGTCGCCGGTCACGTTGATCACGGCATCTACATAGGGACCGAATAGCCAGGGCCAGACGGTTCCCTGGTGATAGGCCTCGTCAAGCTTGAGAAGTGGTCCCTCGTAGCGGCCCTTATAGCCCTTCTCGAAAGGAGCGAGCGTGCGCAATCCGAAGGGAGTCAGCAAGTGCTCCTCCGCCGCGTCGATCATCAGCTTCGCATCCGGATGGCGGGGGCCAAATGGTAGCGCGAGCGGGATGAGCTGGTTCGGGCGCAAGGACGGGTCGTTCGGCTCGATCGTGTCGTAGAACCAACCAACCTCCGGCATCCAGAACTTCGCATTGAACGATTTCTCCGCCTCTTCCGCAAGCTCGACCCATTCTTTGCTGTCGAGTTTCAGTTTCGTGCGCAGCCATGCGACAACGCCGAGGGCATTGATCCAAAGGCCGTTTATTTCCACCGGCTTGCCCATGCGGGGCGTGATCACTCTGTCCCCGATCTTGGCATCCATCCAGGTGAGCTGCACGCCAGGCTCGCCCTGCGTAATCAGCTTGTCCTTAGGGTCCATCTTGATCCCGTAAAGGGTGCCTTGCTTGTAATGCTTGACGATGTCCTGCATGGCCCCCAGCATGGCGGCGGCGAACTCTTCTTCCCAGGCGGCGAGCAGGGTTTGGTGAGCCGCATGGCAGAACCAAAGGCTCGCGTCCACGCTGTTGTACTCCGCGCCGCTTCCGTCTTCGGCGAATCGGTTTGGGATCAAGCCGTCTTTGCGGGCGTTCGCGTAAAGCGAGAGAATCGACCTTGCTTCCGTGGTCTGCCCGGCACATAGAACGAGGCCCGGCAGGGCGATCATCGTGTCCCGGCCCCAATCCGCGAACCAGGGATAGCCGGCGAGAATCGTGGTGCCGTTCGTGCCGCTTACGACGAAGGGATCTTCGCCAAAAGCTTCGACCCGAACTGCCTCGATGAGGGAGGCACGGAGGATGGCCGTTTCGCCCGGTTCAAGGCCGAAATCCAGGACTACGGGGCAGAACAGGTCGTCGTGCGGATCGAGACCGCGCTCGGACTCTACCGAATGCTCTTGGTTGTAAAACCACTCCTTAGCCTCCGACGCCAGCCCGCCCGGATACTCCAGTTTGAGGTCTCCGAAAGGATGGCGAACGATCAGGGAGGACATGTTGCGATCGATCTGCTGCGCATAGGCAGGCGACGACTTGAAGTTCTCGTGGTGAGGCTTGTGGCAAATCAAGGGCTTCAGTTGGAGGCGGACCAACTTCCGCCCTAGATTTCTAAAGCTCACCGTGCATTCATTCGCGCCCGGAGTCATGCGAATCGTCTTCTCGATGATCGCCTCGCCCGCATTGATCAACCAACGGGCGGCATCCGGAGTGGAGTCGGCGGGCTCATAGGCGAGCCACCCTCCCTTGGAGTAATAGTCCTTTTCCAGTCGCCAACCCTCGTAGTCGAAGGTTTCGATTCGGCGGAAGCCATCCGGATAAATGGTGCCCGGATAGGCGTTGCAGGACACGCCGATCGAGGTCTCGCCCTCGAGGACGAAGGCTTCGATCCCCGCCAGGAGGACGATTCGGTCCGCCGGCGGTTTGGCGGCGGCAACGAGCAGCCCGTGATAGCGGCGCGTATTGACGCCGGCTGCGGTCCCCATTGCATATCCGCCGATCCCATTCGGCAGAAGCCACTCGTAATGGCTGAGGACCTCGTAATCGTGCGGGTGCTTGGGCTTCGATAGAGGTTCCATGGGATGTTATTACTACCAGTTTCGGCGCGTGCTGGGCGGATTACCAGGCTTTTCCGCTAAATCTTGCGGAAAAGATTCACTGAGCTTGGGGGTCCCCCAGCTTATGGGAAAGTGAAATGGAAGGGAAAGAGATGGTTATGAATATCCAGGAGGCCAAGTCGTTCATCGGTTCTCCGCTGAGGCTGACGTGGACGGGACGTCGGGGCGACGAGTCGTCTGACTTGGTTTACGTCTTCAATGTCGGCTTCGTGCCGCTCTACGGCCCGTGCCTGATCACGGACAAGGGAGAAATTCGACTCGACCGCGTTGTCGCCTATGAAGGCGTGTATGTGAAGAAGGCCGACGTCGCAGCGGCTTAGAGCCTGAAACTTCGACGCGAAAGAGCCTCGTGCCTAGGCACGAGGCTCTTTTTGGTTTGTTATGCGACCGGGTCCAGCGGGGCTTCATCTTGTTCACTCCACACGCCCACGTGTGGAGTGCCGAACAGCCTGTAAACAGGTTCAGGATACGCGCGGGCTGGAAGCCCGTGCTACGGTATGCTCCGCGCCGATGGCCAAGAAGTTGAAGATCGGGATTATCGGCACCGGCATGATCGCCAATATGTGCCACATGCCAGGGTACGCGAGCATCCCCGAAGAATGTGAAATCGTCGCCGTTTGCGACATAAAACCCGACATCGCACGAAAAGCGGCGGAGAAATTTGGGGTCCCCCGGCATTGCACGGACATGGCCGACATCATCAATGACCCTGAAATCGACGCGGTCTCCATCGCCACGCCGAACAAGGTTCATCACGAACCTACGGTCGCCTGTCTCCGGGCCGGTAAGCACGTCCTTTGCGAAAAGCCATTGGCGATGAGTGCGCAGGAGGCTCGTGAAATGTGCGCCGCGGCACGCGATGCGGATCGCATCCTTATGGTGGGTTTCCAGACCCGATTCGGTGGTTCCGGCCAGTTCATGCGCCACTACATCGATGGCGGGAACATGGGCGACATTTACTACGCCCGGGCCCAGGCTCTTCGCCGACGCGGCGTTCCCGGATGGGGTGTCTTCATCGACAAGGAGCAGCAGGGCGGCGGCCCTCTCATTGATATCGGCGTTCATATCCTCGACTTCACGCTCTACTTGATGGGTTATCCGAAGCCGGTGAGCGTCTTCGGCAAAACGTGGGACATGTTGGGCAAGAATCCCGACCTCTACAATGGCCTTGGGGACTATGACCGGTCCAAGTTCACGGTTGAAGACTTTGCCGTTGGCCTGATTAAGTTTGACAATGGAGCCGCCATCACGCTAGAGAGCTCGTTCATGGGGAACATGGAAGGCGATCCCTTCCAGACTCAGCTTTTCGGCACCAAAGCCGGTGCCATCGTGCAGGCTTGGGGCGACGACCCGGTAAAGATCTTCACCGAACAGAACAAGCAGTTGTTCACGATGACTCCCCAGAACGTGCCGAATGTCGAGAGCTCGCACATCCTCGAAGTGCAGGCGTTCGTTACAGCCATTCGAGAGGGCCAGCCTTCGCCGGTGCCGGGCGAATGCGGTTTGATTCTCAACGCGATCTTCGATGCGATCTACAAGAGCAACGAGACGGGCCGCGAAGAGATGGTTGACGTAAGCTACTAGGCGATGCGGATTCTCATCGTCGGATCGGGCGCTCGCGAGCATGCCCTTGCCTGGAAGCTGTCCCAAGAAGCGGAAATCTTCGCCACGCCGGGGAATCCGGGCATCGCCAGCGTCGCGACGCTGTACGATTCGACATCGGAAGAACTGCCCGCAAAGTCAGTACATCTCAAGCCGGATTTGACCATTGTCGGCCCCGAGAATCCTCTCGTGGATGGCCTCGCTGATCGACTACGCGCCGTGGGTCTCACGGTGTTTGGCCCGGGTGCCGACGGAGCCCGGCACGAGGGTTCCAAGGCATTCTCGAAAGAGCTAATGGCCGCCGCCGGCGTTCCGACCGCCTTGGCAGAAACCTGCACGACCGCAGAACAGGCCGAGACGGCCGTCAAGCGCTTTTTCGACTCCGGACGGCAAGTGGCCGTCAAGGCGAGTGGCGCCGCCCTCGGCAAGGGCGTCGTCGTCTGTTCAACGCTCGAAGAAGCGCTCGATGCGGTCGAGATGATGATGGTCGACAAGGAACTCGGCGACGCCGGCCAAACCGTCGTCATCGAAGAGCGACTCAACGGGCCCGAGTTCAGTCTTATCGCCGTTTGCTCGGGCACTTCGTTCGTCAGCATGCCGGTTGCCCAAGACTATAAGCGGGCTTTGGACGGTGATCGCGGCCCCAATACCGGCGGCATGGGTTCTTTCTCGCCCGTGCCCTGGGTTTCGTCCGAACGGTTGCGTGAAGCGGAAGAGAAAGTTATTGCCCCGATGCTCCGGGAAATGCAATCGCGCGGCATCGATTACCGCGGCGTCCTCTTCGCGGGGCTCATGGTCGATGACAAGAAGACTTACTGTCTCGAATACAACGTGCGATTCGGTGATCCCGAGATTCAAACCATCGTGCGCCGATTGGGCACCGGATTCGGCGATCTCCTCCTTGCCGCCGCGAAGGGCGAATCGCTTGAAGGTCGTGCCCCCGAGGTCTTGGCGAACGCCGCCGTGACCGTCGTTATGGCCAGCAATGGTTATCCCGGATCCTACGAAAAGGGTCGGCCCTTGTCGATTCCCGACGATTCAAATGGAGTCGTCTATTTCCACGCGGGAACCACGCAAGGGCACGACGGACTCGTGACCGCCGGAGGCAGAGTCCTCGCCGTTTCCGCGGCGGCGGAGACGGCCGACGAAGCCAGAAGGCTGGCCTACGCCGGATGCGAAGGCGTCGATTTCTCGGACGGGTTTTATCGTCGGGACATCGCCGGAGCGTACCGGCACTAGTCCCCCTTACTCGGGGATAGACTCCCTGACAACTCAATATTCTCCTACATAGTACTCTTTCCTGTGAATCTCCATTGTGGACATGACAGGAGACAGGAGTGACAGTCGATTCGATTTTATTTTTGTTTACCTGAGTAATGACCCCGAAACGTCGAATGTGACGTTCAGGCAGTTAGATCAGGAGACACTCATGGATATTCGATCACTCTCTCGCGCACTGACCCTTCTGGGGTTAGGCACCCTCATCCTGTCCGGCTGCGCCGGCGGGAATTCTTCAATTACCGATGTGACCGCTCCCACGGTTGTATCAACCGAACCTAACGGCAACGACACCGGGGTCGTTTTGAACAAGAACGTTATCGCAGTGTTCAGCGAGCCGATGCTGACGGACACCATCAATACCTCGACGTTCACCGTCACGGGCCCAAACGGTGCCGTCAATGGCGTTGTAACACTGCTTAGCGATACCGCCACCTTTGATCCCACCGTCAATCTGGACCCCAATGCCGCGTACACGGCAACGGTGACCACCGGCGCGCAGGATATGTCCTCCAATCGATTGGCGGCAAACAAGACCTGGACATTTTCCACTGGAATCGCCGCGGGCGACACCACGCCCCCGACCGTCATCTCGACCGATCCAGCGGCAAACGCAACGAACGTCTCGAGAAACCAGAATGTCACGGCCACTTTCAGCGAACCGATGAATGCAGGGACGATCAATGCTGCATCGTTCACCCTCAAACTGCAAGGTGGAACGCTTATTCCCGCGACCGTTAGCTACACCGGCAATACCGCCACGCTCGATCCGAATGCAACCTTGGCGGCCAACACGCTTTACGTTGCGGCCGTTTCAACCGCAGCCAAAGACTCCGCCGGCAACGCGATGACTATCGCGAAAACATGGAGCTTCACTACGGCCAGCGCCGCGGGCGACACCACGCCTCCGACCGTCATCTCGACCGATCCTGCGGCAAACGCAACGAGCGTCTCGAGGAGCCAAAACGTTAGCGCCACTTTCAGCGAACCGATGAATGCGGGGACGATCAACTCTGCATCGTTCACTCTCAAGCTGCAAGGCGGAACGCTGGTTCCTGCTACCGTTAGCTACACCGGCAATACCGCCACGCTCGATCCGAATGCAACCTTGGCGGCCAACACCCTCTACGTTGCGGCCGTTTCAACCGCAGCCAAGGACTCCGCCGGCAACGCGATGACTATCGCGAAGACGTGGAGCTTTACCACGGCCAGCGTGGGTGATGTAACTCCCCCGACCGTCATCTCGACAAACCCGACCGCAAATGCAACGAACGTAGTCCGCACCCAGGACATCACCGCGACTTTCAGCGAATCGATGAGCGCCGCGACGATCAACTCTAATTCCTTCACACTGAGGGCTCAGGGTGGGGCGGCCGTGGCCGCGACTATCAGCTATTCCGGCAACGTCGCTACCCTCGACCCAACTCCCGCGCTCAATGCCGACACTCTGTACGACGCCTCCATCTCGACCGCGGTAAAGGACTCCGCTGGTAACTCGATGACCACGGCGAAGACATGGAGCTTTAGGACCGCTGCGGCGGGCGATATAACCGCGCCAACCGTCACTTCTACCGACCCCGCGGCCAACGCGACAAACGTCGTCAGGAATCGCAATATCACCGCTACATTCAGTGAAGCGATGAACCCTCAAACGATCAATGCGTCGTCCTTCACCCTCAAACTGCAGGGCGGAACGCTTGTTCCTGCTACTGTCAGCTATGCCGGAAATGTTGCCACGCTCGATCCGAGCGCGACACTAGCCGCCAATACCCTCTATATTGCCGCCGTCTCGACGGCCGCCAAGGACACCGCCGGTAACGCGATGACAGTAGCCAAGACATGGAGCTTTACCACGGCCAGCGCGGATGATACAACGCGCCCGACCGTCACGTCCACCAATCCGGTGGCGAATGCGGTTAACGTCTCCACGACTCAAAACGTCAGCGCGACGTTCAGCGAAGCGATGACTGCGAGTACGATAACCCCTGCGACCTTCACCCTGAAGGCCGGCACTGTGGCCGTTCCCGCCTCGGTCTCTTATGCGAATAACATCGCCGTCCTCAACCCGACCAGCTCACTTGCCGCCAACACCCTTTACACGGCGACCGTTTCGTCTGCCGTGAGAGATGCGGCCGGCAATTCGATGGCGAGCCACAAGATCTGGAGCTTCACAACGGCAAAGGCGGACGGAACAGCCCCGACGGTTGTTTCGACCTTCCCCCTCAACAACGCCACGAACGTGTTCAGAAACACGACCATCCGGGCAACCTTCAGCGAGCCGATGCAGGCGAGCACTCTAAACGCCTTGACGTTCAAGGTCTCGGGCTCAGCCGGCACGGTTTCATACGATCCGGCCACTCGGGTCGCAACCTTCACTCCCTCCGCCGACTTGGCGCCGAACACCCTGTTTACGGCGCGAATCGAAACTGGCGCGAAGGACCTTGCTGGAAATGGTCTGGCCGTCGCGAAGGTCTGGTCCTTCACCACGGGCGTTCAACGGTCCCAGCAGAACATCAATCTGGGTGCGGCTAGCACCTTTGCCGTTCTCGCTGGTTCCACGGTAACGAATGGTGGCCCGTCGGTAATCACCGGCGACCTCGGCGTGAGCCCAGGCACATCCGTTACGGGCTTCCCGCCCGGAATCATCAACGGAGCTTTGCACGCCGGCGACTCTGCCGCGGCGCAAGCTAAAACGGCCCTACTCGCCGCTCAGCTCGATGCGGCCGGTCGACTCGGCGGAGCAACGCTGCCGGGCAATCTCTCTGGCCTCACCTTCACGCCGGGCCTGTACAAGAACTCCACTTCCGTGATGCTCACGACCGGAAATGTGACTCTTGACGCCCAAGGAGACGTTAACGCGGTGTTCATTTTCCAGATGGGCAGCACGCTGACGACTTCGACAGGCACGAACGTAATCTTGTCGGGCGGAGCTCAGGCCAAGAACATCTATTGGTCAGTTGGCTCATCGGCAACCCTTGGCGTGAATTCCACCTTCAAGGGGATCATTCTCGCCGAGGTCTCCATCAGCGTCAATACTGGCGCCGTCGTCGATGGCACGCTGCTCACTAAGATCGGTGCGGTTACTCTACAAAGCAACCGCGTCACCAAGTAAGCGCGAAATGACCCATCGAAAGCCGATTCCACCCAAACGGGTGGAGTCGGCTTTTCGGTGTCAAATCGCCGGCCGGTCCACAAAGGTGGCGTGGCACGGGCTTCCAGCCTCGCGATCCAGGGGTTGCAGATGCCGGGCTGGAAGCCCGGGGGACACAGAGGCAGGATGCCTCTGCCACGCAGCTACTGTTTCGGCGGGGCCGAAACAGTAGCTAATCTCAAGAACCTTTCAAATGAAAACAATGCGGCCCGCGCCGGGTCTGTCGCTGGCCAGATGAGGACTCCGAACGGGGTGCGGCGGATCGCGGATCGCGCGGGAATTGACATCATGCAGCCCGTTTCCATGTTGTAAAGCGCGGGCCCAAGATTTGTCAAAATCTCGGCTAGGAACGGCCGATTCCGGTCCACTAACCGTACATCCCCGCTCGCTTCCATCAGATTGCGGCGAGAGCCGGTGTTGAGGTCGACCCGAGCGATCACCGTCTTCCCGTAGGAAGACTCTTCCGCGATCAGGAACATCTTTCCAGAGATCGGAATGTAGTCCGACAGGCCCGTGCCGTACTCCTTAAAGTCGAACTTGTCAGATTTTCGGTGATACGTAGCCAGACCCCACTTTCCGTTCGCACGGTTGGCAAAGATCCCGACGGATTCACCGAAGGTAAACAGACGATCATCGGTCGCCCGTCGGCTCAGAGACATGCCCCCAAAGCGGCCAATCAACTGCGGCTTGGGCCTTGCCTCGGTCAGTTTGACTGACACCAAAGCTTCAAGCCAAGTGACGTCATCGGAATCTGTCCAGCGCAGGAGGAAATAGACGTAGTCCCCGAGGCGAACCGAGCCGCTCAGACTGGAAGCATCCTTTTGCCGCTTCCCTTGCCCGATCAAGGCTTTGCTCTCGATCAGCTCCTCTTTGGTGAAGAGCTTTGGCGTCAGGGCTACATCCGGAAGGCGGGAAGTCATCTGATAACCGCCTTTTGAAATCTTCAAGCCGTCTGCATCCCACGAGACACGTGTCTCGTCTTTGCGGTAACTTGTACGCAAATCTTCGGCTTCTTCGATCATCTTGAGGGGCTCGCGGTGCTCTTTGTCACCGACGCGCACGACAAGGAAATCGGGAGCCAACGATAGCGTCGGTCCCGTAACAGGAGGCGGAGTTTGCCCGCCTTGGATGGCGAGAGCAAGCGTAAAGGCGAAGAACATGTTCTGCAAAGATTGTGCCCGGTTTAATGAAGAGACGGAGCAATGCCGCGATGGGAAGCTAAACCCCCGAACTTGGGGTGATGCGATCGAAGTCGCAAATCACATCGGCGTCCGCGCAATCTGTATGTTCAACGATCACCGTGAACTCTTGGTGGACACACGGCACCGCGCGCTCGACATCGCCAAGGCCGACGCAAATCTAGCGGGTTGACCCAAATCGTGTTTTCGGGTGACCGGAGGGCCAGCCCATCGCGTCACAATCCCCGATGACCCGCCGTCGACTCCTTGCGCTCGTTCCCGGCACCTTTCTCACCTCGCTTGGCATTGCGCAAGCAGACCAGGCGAAGCCAGCCGTTTATGTGGGGTTCCCCTCGCAAGACCTGAACCGTGTTCGCGCCGTCGTCGGAGCCGCCCACACGAATCTAGAAACGGTCAAAAAGCTGGTTGGAGAATCACCGGCCCTCGCCAAAAGTGCGGTCGACTGGGGTTATGGCGATTGGGAGACGGCGCTGGGAGCGGCGTCGCACACCGGCCGCCGAGAAATCGCCGAGTTTCTTGTCGCCAATGGCGCGCGCCCCGATATCTTCTTCTTCGCGATGATGGGGAGGCTTGAAGCCGTCAAGGCGATGATTTCCGCGACTCCAGAACTCGCATCCATGCCCGGACCACATGGAATCTCACTCCTTGCGCATGCCGTTTCGGGAGGACCGGAGGCGGAGCCCGTCGTGGCATTCTTGAAAACCTTGCCCGGAACCGGTGGCTCGACCGCACCGACGATGACCGATCAAGAGAAAGAGGTCTATATCGGTCGCTACAGCTATGGCACCGGCGCCGACGATTTCGTCGAGGCGTATCGCCACAGCCAAGGCTTCCTGATGCTTCGCCGCGGTTCCGTCGGGTCGGGTTCGCGGCTGAACAAAACCGGCCCTCACGAGTTCGCACCCTCTGGGGCGCCCGCTGTTAGAATCCGCTTCACAGTCGAGGGCCTAAAGGCAACATCCGTTTCGATTCATGACTCCGTCGTAATCCTAACTGCAAGAAAGTAGGCGGTCCGCACAAAGTCGCGAGCGATATACTTGATGGCGATGAAGCTCTTTGTAGATACCGGCGATATTGAGGAAGTAAGGAAGGCGGCGGACTGGGGAATTCTGGACGGCGTCACGACCAACCCCTCCCTCATCGCGAAATCGGGCAAGGGCTTCCGAGAGACGGTTCTCAAGATTTGCGACCTCGTGCCCGGCGGTGCGATCAGCGCCGAAGTTGTGGCTACCGACTACGATACGATGCTCAAGGAAGCCCTCGAAATCGCGAGCTGGCATCCGCAGATCGTCGTCAAAGTCCCCCTCATCGAGCCCGGCATCAGCCTCGTCAAGACCTTGAGCGACAAGGGCATCCGCACCAACGTCACCCTCGTCTTCTCCGTCTCCCAAGCCCTCATGGCGGCCAAGGCCGGAGCCACCTTTATCTCCAACTTCGTTGGCCGCGTCGACGATATCTCCGACGATGGCATGCGCGCTGTAGCGGACACCGTCAGCATGGTGGATACCTACGGCTTCGAGAGCGAAGTTCTCGTCGCGAGCGTTCGTCATCCTCTTCATGTGGTCCAAGCCATCGAGGCCGGTGCCCACATTTCGACGATGCCGTACAAGATTCTTCAGATGCTCTTCAAGCATCCTTTGACGGACAGTGGGCTGCAGCGCTTCCTCGATGATTGGAATGCGGCGGGGCTCAGCATTTTCGAACCGGCCGCAGTTTAGCGAAACGAAAGAACTTATGGGCGGTCAGATCAGCATATGATCGCCGCCCTAGCTCTAGCATTGGCACCCGGCATTGCCGAAGTCGCCTGGTCCAAAAATGGAACCCTCGCCACTCTGACTACCGATGGTCAGCTCGAGATTTGGTCGGAGAAAGGCTTCTCCACTCAAAAATTCGCACGAAACATCAAGGGCACGGCTCTTGCAATTTCTGAAGACGGCAGTGTCGTCGCGATGGGTGCCGAGAACAACACGCTGGTCTGGTGGACAAAAGCGGGGCGATGGCAAGGCCCCTATTCCAAGGTGTTGAATGGCGAAATCGGCGGCATCGCCATCTCGCCCGATAAGAAGATGCTCGCGGGAGGCTGCCTTGGCACCGGGTTCATCTATGCGCTTTCCTCTGAGACCGGGGATTATAAACGGGTGTTTCAAGAGAAAGGGAACGGAATCGGTTCGCTAGAATTCTCGCCCGATGGCAAGACGCTCGCGGCGGGCGGACAGTCGTGGCGGCTCTGGGATCCGATCGCCCGAGCCGCTACGCGCGGAGGTACCCCCGACAGCCTGCTCTGGAATCAGGGTGGCTGGACTGTGCAGGTTTCCTTCTCGCCAAAGGGCGACCTAATCGCGGGAGTTGGCGTCGGTGTCACTGCCGATCAGGGACATCCGAAGACGCTATCGCTTCGCCGAGCGTCCGACGGGTCGGTAGTCCGGACATTCCGTCACAAAGATCTGATTTTCAACACCGTCGACTATGCTCCCGACGGCAAGACCATCACCATCGGCACCAAGAGCGGCGACGTGCTTGTCGTCGATGGGGTCAGTTTGAAGTTGCAGAGTAGCTGGCGCGCGTCAACCAGTCCAATCACTTCCCTCGCCTACGCCCCGAACGCGAATCGCCTGTTGATCGGCGATGAAGCCGGCAATGCGAAGATGTGGACCTTGAAGGGCGAGCAGCTGATCTCGTATCTCAGAAAGTAAGTTGCCCGCCCGCGCCGTGGACAACGGGGCCTTTGCGGCTTCCATTGGCTGGTCGGCCCGCCACACCAGGGGGCGTATCGTGAAGGGGCTTTGGCTCTTCGGTTTTCGTTGGCTGATCGGCTCGCCACACCAGGGGGTGTGGCGAGAAGGGGCTTCGGCTTTTGGCTTACGGCACCAGGATCCACTTGATCTGGTCGATTTGACCTTGCCAAGTGCGGCTGCCGTTTGAGGCATCGGCCTTGATCACAAACCGCATTCGCAACTGTCCGCCGGAACGGAAGTTCACGGCGTTGCTGGTGATGCTCACCGTCTGCGTTTGATCGGTCGTGGACGTCAGAGTCGAACCGAGGTCAATCCATGTGTTCGTCGCGAAGTTGAACGCTTGAATCGTCTGCGTGTTCGGTCCCGCCGTCGCCAAGGCCTCCACGGCGATGTCGATTCGGCTCAGGGTCGCCGGAGCCGACGACGTCGTGCTCGCTTCGACCACGATATTCGGGTCTAGGCGCGTGCCTGCGAAGTCGGGCCGTACCGCGAGGCGAAGGTTGTTGCTCGTCAGTAGCTCGGGGAGCCCTCCGCTGGCCAGAGATCCGGTGATGATGGTGAATGCCGAAGGAGCGGCGTCGACGGGTCCCGCCGTGGTCACCGTGAACACCCCGTTTGCGATTCGCGACTGGCCATCGGGGTTCGTGATCGTAAGATCGCGGGCGCCGGGGGCGGCGCCCGCGCCAACCGTCACGTTCAGCGTGATCTGGGTGGGATTCACAAAGGTGACCGAGTTTACGGTCACGTCCGCGCCACTGAAACTGGCGGTGATCGGATTGAAGCCGGTTCCGCCATAGAACCAACCCGATCCGCTTGCGCTGGTGCCGTTAACGGTGACGTTAAGTGTCTGACCCTGATTGCCGCTATTCGGAGCGAGAGTCGACACCGTAGCAGGTGGCGGGGCCAGAAGCTGAATGACTCGGCAGCCCCACGAGTTGCCCGCGTTGCAGTATTCCTGCACCGCCCAGAGCGTCATGTCGTCGGTCGGATCGACATAGACGGCCGAATAATCGCCCCATCTTTGCGTGCCCGTCGTTTGGGCGTTGTAGTTGGTCGTCGAGGTGACGGCCAGGGTTGGCGCACCGAGGGTGCCGAGGGCATCCGTGCGGTAGCGACCGGAAACGGCCACTCCGGCCCGGTCGGCGAGACCGGCAAAGGTCGTTCCGACCACGACATGGCCCTGTCCGCTCATGTTGATACCAGGCATCCAGAAGCTCTTTGGGTTGGTGGCGGCAGAGTCGAACATGGTGCCCGACTGAACAAGTGTGGGCGTCCCCGCGAGGTTGCCGATCTCGTACCATCGAGTTCCATTTCGGTTCCCCGATGCATTGGCGACACCGGTGGTGTCCACTTCGAAGGCATGCGCCGCCCATAGAGTTTGAACGCCCGTGATCTTGTTTTTGCGATACGACGCCATCATGAGACGATCGTCAATTCCATCGAGCGGCCACGTGCTGCCGAGCGTGGAAACCGTTTGAGGATTCGTAGTGTTCGGGACCACGATCTGTAGGTTCGCGCTGATTGTCGGAGTGGTGTCTGGATTCGTAATCCGGCGAACGAAAACCGTTCCAAACGAGGTGCTGCCGACGCCGACGAAATAGCCTTCATTCGTGCCTGCTTCCCAGTTGTCCACGCCTTGGGGCGTGTACGGACCATCAACCGTGCCCGTAGCGATTCCTCGGAATGCGGACACGACGATCGGGCCGGCACCTAAAACGGACGACTTGCGGATAACGAAGCCGGTGGAGCCCGTGTAAGCCGTGGTGCTGAACATGTTGGTTCCCACATAGAGCGCGTCCTCGTCAATGCCAAGCGTGGGATAGTCCGCCAGGCGACCGGTGTCACCAGCGGGGGTAACCGTGTCCTGCGTGAACTGGAAGAACGTGAAGCTCGCCGAGTTAGTGATCGTCGGGCCGCTGCTCACAGCCACCAGAATACGGTTCGGTCGCGAGACATTGATCGCGACGACCATCCAGCGATTCGTGTGCTTGTCAAAGCGAACGCGAGGGTCCGAAACCGTGGATGCGTTGCGCACCGAGTTGAAGAAGACGTTGGTGGTGACATCTAGGCCCCCCATGACGCCGGCCTTACTGAAGACTCGGATTCGGCCATTGGCGGCGCAGAGAATTTGGGTCGTTCCCACGGCACCTTGCGTGTCCGGCGGAATGAAGCCGGAATCACTGGATTGGATCGCGAGAAAGTTAACGCCGACCGGCTGGGGGAGTAGCGGATTGCCGCGCAGGCCGAGATTGGCGGATGCGATGCGACTCGTAGCGGGCGGCCATTGAGAGATGGCGGGCGATCGGGGGTGATTGCGAAGATGCCGTCGCTCGACTTCGATCTCCTCTTTGAGCGTGAGCATCGGGTTCGCCGCTTCAAATGTCGGCTCGAGCTTCTGGCGCTCCATGATGGCGCCAACGGTCTCCGTGATTCCTTTTTCGCCTACCCAAGGAGCTTCTTGACTCTCGGCGGGGCGATTTTGGCTCATGGCCAAACTGGCAAGCAGGGCAGCGACGACAATGCCGCCCAACTTTTTCTTTATACGCATTCTGTTCTCCTCTCTTCTCGAAATTCAAAGAATTTCAGGCAGGGCATAATGATGCCCCTATACTAAGAGGTTCTTAGCTGGCAGAAAGTGCGCCACTCATGTTCAATCTCAGCAAATCGTCGATCAATTTGATGGCTGACACCGTTTTTCCACCGCGGTGTGCGTTGTGCGGAAGCCTCTCAGAGCCTCCGGTCTGCGAGCAATGCCGATCGGAATTCCTCGAGGTCGAGCCGCATCTCCGACCCGGAGGCGGCGACTTGGATGCGATTGCCGTTCGCTTCGACTATGTCGGCCGGGCTGCCCAAGCGGTTCGCCGATTGAAGTACGACCGGGTCACTGGTCTAGGAGCTTGGATGTCGAATGGGATAAAGGATCTCGCCCACCAATCCGGGCTCGAGAAAGCCGATCTGATCATCCCGGTCCCTATCCATTGGACCCGCCTTTGCGAGCGCGGCTTTAATCAGTCCGAGCTCTTGGCGGAGAGCTTCGGCGCAACCTCGACGTCTCTGCTGCGATTTCGCCGGACTCGGCCCCAAGTGGGACTCGATTTGGAACAACGCCTCGAAAACCTTCGTGGCGCGTTCCGCGCCGAAGAGAGCTTGGCCGGCAAGTCAGTGCTCCTCATCGATGATGTGATCACATCGGGCGGAACCGCCCGCGAGTGCGCGGTCGCTCTCAAATCGGCCGGGGCGGTTCATGTCGCCGCCATCGCCTTTTGCGGTGGTACGCCGCAAAAGCATGTCGATTAAGGTCTTTCGCCTCTGAA
>JBKJIP010000148.1:0-2843 GCA_046598515.1 Fimbriimonadaceae bacterium
CGATCAGCTTCTTGGCACCCTCTTGGTCCCGTTTAAACTCCTCTCGCTGTTGGCTTAGCGTCTGGGTCAGAATCTTGGTTTCTCTGGCGTCAGGCGCGCGGCCGGCCAATCTCATAAACGCCTTGGCGATGCGCTTTTCGTCGCTTGCTTGTTTCTGAATGACTAGCTGAGCAAGGGCTCGGGCGGCTTCGACGTACTGGATGTCGTTTAACAAAACCAGCGCTTGGAGGGGTGTGTTGGTCGAGGGTCGCCGGATTGTACAAGCCTCTCGGGAAGTGGCGTCGAAGAGGAGCATGCTCGGCACGGGAGTCGTGCGCTTAACAGTGGAATAGAGGCTGCGACGGTAGAGATCCTTCCCCTTGCTCTGGACGAATCCTGGGCTCATCGTGTTGTTCTCCGACCATATTCCCGCCGGCTGATAGGGGTTCACGGGCGAGCCGCCGATGGCGTCGTTGAGCAACCCGGATGCGGCGAGCACGGTGTCTCGCACCATCTCCGCCGACATCCTCGAACTCGGGCCACGACTCAGCAGCTTGTTCAAGGGGTCTTTGCCGTTCTTGGCTTGGCGAGAATCTTGGCGATAGGTTGCAGAAAGAACAATGCTCTTGACGAGTTTCTTCACATCCCAGCCGGAGTCAACGAACCGTCTCGACAGGAAGTCGAGGAGTTCTGGATGTGTGGGCTGGGAGCCCTGTGTGCCAAAGTTCTCGCTGCTTTCGACCAAGCCGGTGCCGAAGAGCATCTGCCAAACGCGATTTACAGCGACCCGCGAGGTCAGGGGGTGATTCGGACGTGTGGTCCATTCGGCGAGGCTGAGTCGGTCATTCTTCGCGACTTTGCTCAGGGGCGGGAGAACATTTGGCACGCCGCGCGGAACCCGGTTTGCTTCGGTGCGCGGAGCATCATATTGGCCCCGGGCGAGCAAGTAGGCCGGTATCTCCCGCTGCGATTCCTCCATGACGGAGATTTCGCGTATTCCTTCTTCGAAGGTCGCGAGTTCTTGTTGGGCTTTTCGGACTGCTTCCTTTGCCTTGACGACTTCGGCATCTAGCGACATAAATGTGCCCAGATGTCCCTTAGAGTCGGGTGTGATCGGCTTCCCCGTGAATATCGATTCAATTTCAAAGGTGGTAATCGCACGGTCGTAGAACTCGATCTCATCGAGCATTCCACCCTTGAAACCGGCATCGCGGAACCGCTGGCCGAAAGACCAGTCGCCGCCGCTTGGGCCGAGGTCGCCGTAGGCGTTTATCTTCTTCCAAATCTTGTCTGCGAGAATGGAGGTTTCCGCAAGCAGACCATCGATGTAGAGATTGAGGCCTCGAGCCTCCCCGCTCCCATCCCAAGACCAACTGAGGTGCGTCCACATGTCCTTTGGAATCTGCGTTTTTGTGCGAACGCCGACTGCATTGCCCGGCCAATGACGGAAGACCCGAGCCGTCACATAGCCGTCCTCGAGCATGAGGTCAAAGCCACAGAAGCCCACGTCGGTGCCTCCGGTTCGATGCAGGAGAACGACTGGCCCCGTTTGTCGGGGGTCGGAAAGCCAAAACGACCAAGTGAAAGGCTCCCAGCGCTCCTTTGCCGGCAGTCCTCGAAAGACGAGACCGTTGTCTCCGCTCAGCTTAACTCCCTTGCCCTTTACGCCATCGACCACTTCGACGGGGCCGATCTTCTCTTTGGCGAGTTCTTCTTCGCGATCCAATCTGAACTGACCGATTCCAGCCGATTGCTTCGGTGAAGAGGGCAAGGATTGCGTGAACCGCCCGCGGACTTCCGCCTCTGTCCGCTTCAATGCTTCCTTCGCTTCTCGGTCCTTCTCTTGGAATTCCTTCAACTTTGTTTCCTGCTCCGGAGTGGGCAGCAGCAGGGAAGGGGTTGGGACGATCTCGGTGCTGAGCAGCAGCCCGTATTCGTCGATCGAGTTGAAGTAGGCGAAGAGTTGGTAGTACTCCTTCTGCGAGATCGGGTCGAACTTGTGATCGTGGCACCGAGCGCAGCCTAGGGTGAGCCCCATGACCGCGGTGCCATAGGTGTCGACTCGGTCGACGGCGTACTCCGTCTTGAACTCGAGCGCGATCGAGCCACCTTCGTTGGATTGACGGTGCAGGCGGTTGAAGGCCGTTGCCAAACGCTGGTCACGCGTTGCGTTAGGGATCAGGTCGCCAGCGATTTGTTCGGTTAGAAACTGGTCGTAGGAAAGGTTGCGGTTGAAGGCGTTCACGACCCAATCCCGATAGGGCCAGCTCGGCATCAGCAAGTCGGATTGATAGCCATAGCTATCGGAGTATCGGGCGGCATCGAGCCACTCTACGGCCAGCCGCTCTCCATAATGCGGGCTGGCCAAAAGCCGGTCGACGACCTTCTCGTGGTTCTTTTCCTTCTGAAAGTCGGCGATCTGCTGTTCGGTCGGCGGGAGGCCGGTGAGGTCTAGGGTCACCCTTCGCAGCCAGCGAAGCGGATCGGCGGCGGGACTCGGCTTCATTTTCTCGCGGTTGAGGCGATCGAGGACGAACCGGTCGAGGTCGTCCAAGGGCCACTTCCCATTTACCTTCGGCACCGGAATGCTCTTGGCGAGGGGTTCGAACGACCACAGCTTCGCGTACGTCGCCCCTTCCTCAATCCATCGGGTCAGGATTTTGATTTCGGCTTGGGTGAGGACCTTGCCGCTGGCGGCGGGCGGCATTTGGTCATCTTTGCTGGTGATGCGCTGAACGAGCAGGCTTTCGAGGGGTTTGCCAGGAACGATGGCGTGTTGGAGCGCGCCCTCGCGGGTGTCGAGTCGAAGATCGGCTTTGCGGCTGGTGGCGTCGGGGCCGTGACAGTTAAAGCATTTGTCGGAG
>JBKJIP010000152.1:0-5162 GCA_046598515.1 Fimbriimonadaceae bacterium
TCTCCGCTATCGCCATCGTCACGCGGCGATTGCGTGTGGTGCCGTCCTTTAAAGACTTCGGCGCGGCCGGAATCTCGTATTTTCCGTTCACCATCCACCAACGACTAAAAATCTCACGCTCTGTGTTCCCGAGATAGGCAGCTCCGCCCTTCGGCGGATCCGGCGGCAACTCGCCGACGAGCGGCTCCTTCAGGAACGTGATGAACTGATGGGAGTAATCCTCATCGGCGGGATCGAAGGGGGCGGCATCCAGCGCCGCTTGTACCTCCGGCTTGGTTCGTAGAATGACCGGAATCGAGAAACCGAACTTTTCGGCCAGTAGTTTTTCAAGCACGGCAACGTCGACGGGTTCGTCATGCCCGAACATCACGTTGCCAGATTGAAGATGAGTCGATACGTCGGTGTAGCCGGCCTCCTCAAAAAGAGACCGAAGATCGGCCATCTTGACCGAATTCCTACCGCCGACATTGATCGCCCGCAGAAACGCGACGCTACGCACGCCTTATTTTATGCGCCAGCGAGATGTCGAGGATGATTCCGACTTGCCTTTTAGGACGGATTCGAGTGTCCCATCCAGCGTGCGGGCAACCGCATTCTTATTCCAATAGGATGCATAGCCCATTCCGCCGCGGCCCAGAAGGGTCGGCATGGCGATCTGATATTCACGGCTGTCGTCAAGAGGACCGCTGTCCGTCGTGATTCCCGTGATGCGCTTTTCCGGGGCGGCCGAAGCGTTCACGTCGATCGTGAAGCCCGAAACCTGGAGGAAACCCACGCTCGACTGGGGATAGAGCGAGACTGCGTGCTCGAGGGCGGCGCGGATTTGCGAGCCCTTCAGCTTGAGAACGACAATGCCTTCCGTCGGATACTGCACGAGGCTGGCCAGATCCTTGGGATTGTAGTTCGACTTCACATAGGTCGCTGAAATGAAGGCGCCATCCGCGCCCGCTTGGGATCGCAGGGCATCGGCCGCCGATTGCGCGCCGGAGTGACCTTCCTTGCCCGCGTTCGCCTTAGATTGGGCGATCGCGGTCGCCGCCAAGGCACAGACCACGGCCGTGATTCCCAAAACCCAAAATGCTCGCTTGTACTGTTTCATTTATTAGCCTCTATTCTGACGATTACAACGCATCCCGGTTTCAAGTGCTGGCCAAGGTCCCATAAAGTTCATCCCACGGGTAAAACTCGTATCGTGAGTCAAGCCTACAACCGAATCTTTAACCTTTCCGCCGGACCGTGCACTCTCCCCGTAGAAGTGCTGGAAGAAGTCCGCGACGACTTGATGAACTACCAGGGAGCCGGCATGGGCGTCATGGAGATGTCCCACCGCGGGAAGGTGTTCATGGCCATCCACGAAGCCACCAAAGCAGATCTTCGGTCGCTGATGGGAATTCCCGACAACTATCAGATTCTTTTTCTTCAAGGCGGTGCCAGTCTCCAGAACACGATGGTGCCCATGAATCTATTGAATGGCGGAACTGCCGATTACGTGGTCACCGGCGCCTGGGGCAAGAAATCGCACGAAATGGCCGGCCTCGTCGCGCCTGTCAACAAAGCGTATGACGGCAAAGCTCACAACTATTCGGAAGTGCCCGATCTGGCCGGTTTGTCCTATTCGGACGGAGCCGCCTATATCCACATGACCTCGAACGAAACGATTCATGGCAACGAAATCTTCGTCGACCCGTCCGTACCCGCGCCGCTGGTCTGCGACATGTCTAGCGATATTCTTTCCCGCCCCGTCGACGTTTCGAAGTACGCCCTGATCTACGCGGGCGCCCAGAAGAATATGGGACCGGCCGGCGCAACAGTGGTCATTATTCGCGACGACATGCTCGAACGAACGCCCGCGAACATGCACCCAATGCTCGACTACCGAACCCAAGCCGAGAACGACAGCATGCTCAACACGCCCCCCTGCTGGGGCATCTACGTTTGCGGCTTGGTCTACAAGTGGATTCTGAAAAACGGCGGACTGGAGTGGATGAACGGCGTGAACCGCCAGAAAGCGGCCGCGATCTATTCCGCGGTCGATGGTTCGGGCGGCTTCTACAAGGGTCATGCGAAGGCGGATTGTCGCAGCATCATGAATATCACGTTTACACTGGGAAGCGAAGAGGTTACCGATCAGTTTGTGAAGGAGGCGAAGGCGGCCGGATTCGATGGCCTAAAGGGCCACCGGTCCGTCGGCGGATGCCGAGCTTCGATCTATAACGCCTTTCCGCTTGAAGGCTGCCACGCTCTCGCGTCCTTCATGGGCGAGTTTGCGCAGCGAAACGGTTAAGCTTCACCGAACGTAACCAATGGCGGCTATGTCAAACTACGCGTTGATCTCAACTATATGAGTTTCTTAGCCGCCCTTAAGCGAACCTTGGTGGGCAAGCCGATTGCCACCAAGCACGCTCATCACGAACGACTACCCAAGTGGGCGGGGCTTCCCGTATTCGCCTCCGACGCCTTGTCTTCGGTAGCCTACGCGACCGAAGAGATCCTCCTTGTGCTCGTAATGGCCGGCGCGACGGCGTTGCCTTATGTGTTCAGCGTAAGTTGGTGGCTGGCCGGGCTGATGATCATCGTCGCCTTCAGCTACTTCCAAACGATCTATGCCTATCCGAAGGGCGGCGGCACTTACTTGGTTTCGACCCAGAATCTGGGCTCAGTAGCGGGACGGGTCGCGGGAGCCTCCCTTCTGATCGACTACGTTTTGACGGTCGCGGTGTCCATTTCCTCGGGCGTCAGCGCGCTGGTCTCTCTGAATGGAAACCTAAAAGAGTATGGGATTCTGATCGGCGTCTCGGCCGTGGCCCTCCTGATGGTGGTGAATCTGCGTGGAGCGAAAGAATCGGGCGGCCTGTTCGCAATTCCCACTTACAGCTTTGTCTTTCTGATCCTGTGCTTGGTTGGGACCGGCATTTACCAGAACTTTGGGCATGTGGCAACGGCACCCGTTGTTCCGGCTTCGATGGTTCCCAAGGAAGGTCTTCATGCCATCACGGCGTTTCTCTTCCTGCGAGCCTTCGCGGCTTCCTGCACGGCTCTCACGGGAACCGAAGCCATCGCAGATGGAGTTCAAGCTTTCAAAGCCCCGGAGGCCCGGAATGCTAGCCTAACTCTTCTGATGATGGTTGGGCTCCTGTTGTCGATGTTCCTCGGCATCAGTTATCTCGCCTTCCAAGAAGGCATCGTGCCGATGCATATCGATGACAGCGGCTACAAGACGGTCGTCGCCCAGATCGCCGCGCATCACTGGGGAACGGGAGCCCTTTATACCGGCCTACAGATCGCCACGGCCTTAATCCTGTTCCTCGCCGCGAACACCGCTTATGCCGACTTCCCGCGGCTTAGCAGCTTCATCGCCCAGGACGGCTTTCTTCCCCGCCAACTCGCTTCTCTCGGCGACCGGCTCGTTTTCCAGAATGGCATTTGGCTGCTCAGCATCGCCGCTGCAGTTTTGATCGTAGTCTACAAAGCTGATACCCACTCCCTGATTCCGCTATACGCGATGGGCGTCTTCATCTCGTTCACGATGAGTCAGGCGGGCATGGCCGTAAAGTTCTATCGCGAAAAGGCGGCGATGTATAAGCTTGCCATCAGTGGGCTTGGGGCCATCGTCACCTTCGTCGTTCTGGTGATCCTGTTGATCACAAAGTTCAGCGAGGGAGCATGGCTCATCATTGTCGCGCTGGCGGCAATGCTCTTCATGTTCTCGGGAATCAAACGCCACTACGCCTATCTGGCTTCGCAATTGAGTCTCGACGAAGCGGACCAATTGAAGAAGGTGAAGACCACCGCGATCCTCCTTACGCCGCGACTTCACAAGGGCGTCCTCCAGGCCATTTCATACGCACAGTCGTTGACGGACGACGTTCGGGCCGTCCACATCACCCTCGATCCTCGCGGCACCGAGCAGATCAAGAAGGACTGGGACCGATTCGGAGTCGATATTCCACTGGTCATTCTCGATTCGCCATACCGTTCGCTGATCGAACCTCTTACGGACTACATCGATCAAACCATTGAAGAAGACCCGGGCATCATGGTCACGGTCATCGTGCCGCAAGCCGTTCCAAAGTTCTGGTGGCAAGGCCTGCTGCACAATAACGCCGCCGTTGGCCTGAAGTTGGCCCTGTCGGCAAGAAAGAACGTTGTTATCACTAACGTGAGGTATTTCCTTCAATGATCGTCGAGTCGTACGAAGATGTCATCATCCTTTCTGGATCGCTCGAGAGCAATCACTGGGAAACGATCCATACTGCGATTTCACTTATCTTGCGCCGCCATCCGAGCGGCGTGATTATTGACTGCTCCGGAATGAAGCGCATGTCCCCAGCGGGCGCGGAGACGTTTCATGACGCGATGGACTTCATCCGCAATCACGACGCCCGTATTATCCTCGCTGCCGTGCCCGATCCCATAATGGAGGTTCTTAAGACCGTTCCAGAGGTTCGCTCCCAGTTACCTGTTGTGGACACGGTCGCTGCGGCTCGTAAGTCATTGGACCTTGGGCAAAGTCACGATGACGATCCTGGCGCCAAAAAGCGGAAAAAGCTGGTTGCTCCGGAAAATGCACGGAAGGTTATCGTTTGCCTTTACACGGGCACGTCGATTGAAGAGGATGACTCGGCTATGCGGGCCGCATCGATGATCGCAGACTCGTTCCCGAGCGAGATACACCTCATCTGCGCTTTGCTTGTTCCCCGCCATCTGCCCCTCCAAGCCGCACTTGCCGAGTCGGAGCAGTCCGCCGCCCATGCGCTGACGAGAGCAAAGCAGTTCTTCGATCAAAGAAACCTGCCCCACCAAGATCGGATCGAGCGCGCTCGCGACGTCGCCTCGGCCTTGACCGAGGTTCTGAAAGAGATCCCCGCCGTCACCATCATCCTTCCTCTTTCGAAGGATCCGATGAAGATGGACACTAACCTCACCGTCGTCCGCAGCGTCAGCGCGAAGGTCGAGGGTCAAGTCATGTTTGTGCATGGATAGTTGGGGTTTAGGGTTTAGGGGTTTGGGTCTGGGTATAGGTCTAGGGTCACCATGTTGCTAAGCCAACACTTCCTGAACCTCCCATTTCCCCATCCAAAACCCAAGACCAAGACCCGACCCTAAGGCCCTTAGACCCCAAACCCCAGACCTCCCCAAACCCTAGACCCCAGACCCTAGAC
>JBKJIP010000183.1:0-5441 GCA_046598515.1 Fimbriimonadaceae bacterium
CATTTCATAGTCGTTCTGCAGGTTGATCCACGGGCGCAGGGCGCCTTCGTAGTTCCCGATGTGCAGGCGCTCGTTGCTCGCCCGCATGCCGCTTAAAATTCGCTTCCTTTCCATGGAGAATTACAGACCGGTCAAAAACTGAAACAGCTTGTCGCGGGGAGTGCCAATGATCATACCTAGCACGTTCGGCCCCCCATTCATCGCGATTTGATTCAGGATTGTCACGATGATCATGAGCCCGAAGATGCCGATCGAGCGGTTAAAGCGGTACCAGTAGAACCGCTGCTTCTCTGGCAACAGCTCGCCTACCAACCAATGCCCGTCCAGCGGTCCAAAGGGGATCAGATTGAAGAGCATGAGGCTGAGATTGCCGATGACCCCAATAATCAAAAGCAAGGTCAGAAAGGGAGGCTCCTGCCCCACAGTGAGCGTTGGCTGAAGCAGACGAAAGAGCAAGCCGTAAATTACAGCCTGAAAGAAGTTAGATGCCGGTCCCGCGATGACTGAGGCAAAGACGTCAGCCCGTGTAATCTTGGTGGGGTCGATGGGCGCAGCGCGTCCCCAGCCGAGCCCAATGCCCGTGAAGGAACTGATGATCATCATGATCGTTCCCGCGGGTTCGAAATGCTTGAAGAGGTTCAGCGTGACGCGTCCATAGTATCGCGGTGTCGGATCGCCGCACATGTCGGCCACCTTGCAATGGGCATATTCATGGATGCCAATTCCGAAGAATAGGACAATAATCCACGCCGCGATCTCATTCGGCGACGTGCTACCCAAGTGCAATCTCCCTGTTCATCATTTCCTCAAACCCTTCCCGCCGCTGCACAAGCACAGATTCTCCATTACTACGGATGAGAACGGTTGCCGGTCGCGGATAACGATTATAGTTGCTGGCCATCGAACTCGAATAGGCCCCCGTGCTCAACACCTGGACGAGATCTCCTTTTTCAAGGGCCACGGGCATGAGAACATCAGGAAAGAGAACGTCGTTCTCACAGTGCCGCCCCACAACCGTCGCTTCGCTCATCGGCCCCTCCCGGAATGCTTCGACCGAATATCTTGCCCCGTACAGTGCCGGCCGAGGGTTGTCGGCGAGGCCGCCGTCGACGGCCACGAGGCGCTTTCCGTCGATCGTCTTAATCGGCCCGACAGTGTACAGGGTCAATCCCGCCGGCCCGCAGAGTGAGCGGCCGGGCTCGAACGCGATTTCCAGGTCCTTGTCCACCAGCTGAGCGATGGCGTCGATGAACGACGAGAAAGCAGGTGGAGTCTCGTCGGTATAAGAGATGCCAAATCCACCTCCCAGATTCAGTCGTTTCCAGTCTTTCTCGGGGTGTCGTTCGATCAGATCGGAGAGTGCTTTCGCCGCCCCGGCATGGGTGGCAGGGTCCATGATCTGGGAGCCGAGATGGCAATGGACTCCGATGAAATCGAGCTCCTTGATCGCCGCGTCAGCGGCACCGTTCCAGAGCGCGAAGCCGAACTTGGAAAACCGGGCGCTGGTGTTGACTTTAGGGTTGAGGTCGGAGTCCAGGCCCGGGTTGATCCTGATGGCGAGTTCGCACTTAGGATTGAGCTTCTTTAATGTCTCGATCTCTTCGAGGCAGTCGACTACAATCTCGCCGATGCCCTGGTCGAGGGCGAAGCGGATTTCGGCTTCGGATTTGTTGTTGCCGTGAAGTGTGCAGTCCTTAGCGGAGATGCCGCCTTTCAAAGCGAGTCGAAGCTCGCCTTCGCCGGCAACATCGATGTGGCAACCCGCCCGGTGGGCGAGTTGGACGAGAGCGAGTGTGGAGTTCGACTTCGTCGCGAAGCTGACTCTCGTTTTCGGGATTTGTTGTAGGGCTTGTTTGAGTAGTTGGATTCTCTCGAGGAAAGTCGGTTCGGAGAGGACGTAGAGGGGTGTGCCGAACTCGTCGGCGAGGGAGTGGGCTTGGATGGCGGTGAGGTGGAAGGGTGTCATTTCTCGGTGAAGTGAGTAGTTGAATTTGAGCCGTGAGGAACCCGTGATATGGCTCCTATATTCGTCCCATGAGTCCTATGCGTCCTATCAAAGCTTAGTAGCCGCGTCGCGCTCGACGCTCGCGGTAAACACGCTCGTTGACGCCACCCTCATTCACTAGCGCTTCGGCAAGGTGGGTCTTGAGGCGATCGAGAAGGTAGGTCGTCTGAAGAATCAGACATATCATCGTGTTGGCAGCAGTTTCGGACGACTTATCCTCGATGAGCCGCCGATACGTATCGTAGGATCGATTTTCTCTGTAGGCAAGGTTGCGAACATACTTTGCCTTCGCGTGATCCTTGGGCCAACGTTCGAGTGAGTTTTGTCGCAAGAAGTCTTCGTAATCAACTCGCAGTTCCTCTAGGCTAGCGCGTGCGACTCCCGTAAGCTTGAGTTCTGAAGCTTTAGAGGTTCCGCTCATTGAGCTCCCTTCGGCAATGTTCTGCTTGCCACTTCTTGCTGCCTGCACCATCTGATCGATGGTGCGATCCGGATATCTGAGAAAGCGCCGGCAGTAGGCAACGGTCGCATCATGAATAATCTCTGAGTTCTGATAAGCCTTCAGATCACGGTAGCTACCATGCGGCCGAAGAATGTGTTCGTCTTCGGGCATTGGGTGAGAATATCACAGAATAGGACGAATAGGACTCATGTGCAGATTCTCAAAATGAGTCCTATGCGTCCTATTCGTCCTATTGATCCAATGAGGAATCACAAGTTCAATAAAGCGCCATCGGCATGATCACGCAGAAGTAGCCTTCATCTTCCGCGGGGCGGAAGATTGCCGGTCGCGATGACTCCGTCATCTCGATCCGCACGCCCGGACCCTTGATCGGGTTGAGCGCATCCTGCACAAACTTGCCGTTGAAGGCGATCTCGACGTCTCCGTTCGACGGAATCATCGGGACTTCTTCCTTCGCTTCACCCTTTTCTTCCGAACGAGCCGACAACAGAAGATTGTCCCCATTGCCCGTCAAACGAACTCGGTTCGCGTTGTCGCGAGCGAGGATCATGACGCGCTTGACCTTTTCGGCGAGCTGGTCGACTTCGACCTGCCAGGTTCTTGTGCTCTCGGCGGGAACGACGCGCTCCCAGTTCGGATAGGGTCCATTGAGCAACTGCGAGATCACCCTTGCACCACCGGCTTCGACGCCAAGGCGCCCTCCGCCGAAGGAGATCGTGATCACGGAATCATCGCCCACGGGGAGCGACTTGATCGCGCGCAAGGCGCGATCGGGGATGACGGCGTTAAAGCTGGCGCCGCCGCCCGGTTGAGAAAGCTTCCGCACCGCGAGGCGGTGCGTATCGGTCGCCACGAGCGTCAGTTCGTTCCCATCGTAAGAGAAGAAGACGCCGGTGAGAACCGGCCGGTGATTGTCGGTCGAAACCGCGAAAATCACCGATTCAACCGCTTCTCGGAAATCACCCATTCGGATGGCGAGTTCCGTATCGCCGCCGAATGCGGGCGGTTCCGGGAAGTCGGTGGGATCGAGGGTCAGCATCCGGTATTCGGAGGCGCCCTGCTTCAGCAGCATGCCTTGCGTATCGGAGGTTTGAAGAAGGACGTCGCCATCCGGCAAAGTGCCGACGAGATCGTTCAGGAGCTTGGATTGGACGCATATCGCGCCGCCATCTTCGACCATACAGCCGATATGGCGCTCCACCCACATCTCTCCGTCGCAGCCCAGAATCCGGAGCCCCGCCTCGGCGGCATCCAGTTTCAGGTTCTGCAAAATCGGCATGGGCGAGCGGCCGCTGGCGGCCGCGTTGGCCGTGCTAAGCGCTTCGAACAGTTCTTTACGTGGACAATCGATCTTCAACTTGGGTCCTCAGTTACCCCTGCATGGGGAGGTGATACTGAAGGTGGACCGGGTCTGGAGACTGCTTCTGCATGTCAATTCCCCTGGCGTATACCTTCAGCAAAATGCGCTGATAAGATTCTTCAGTGAACTCCGGCTCCGGGCCCGCCTTTAGCGAGTCTACGGTCTTTCGGAGGGAAGCCATTTCGGCTTTCAGTTCAGGATCGGCCATCGCGGCCGTTTCAAGTTCGCTATCGAGCTCATCCGTGAGCTCGCGACCTGCGTAGAGGTCGACTAGTTTCTTGTATGTTTCGGTCATTTCCTTATCTCCAGGGTTCCGCCGAGCTTGTCTCGGAGGGCTCGTCTTCCGCGGTACAACCTTGATTTTAAGGCAGGCACGCTGATTTTGAGCACTTCCGCGGCTTCTCTTGCCGGCATATCTTCTAAATCACATAAGATGAGCGGCTCGCGGTATTCAGTTGGGAGGTCGGCGAGAGCTTGACGAACTGTGATTTGCAGTGTCGAGCGCTCCTCGGCTCCCGAGTATTGGGCGTCAGACGGAAGCTCGAGGAGCTTGTGCTGGCGCAGTTTGTCGATGCACAAGTTCCGGGCGATTCGAAAGATCCACGTTCGAAACGCGCCATCGGCGCGCAGCTCCGCGGATCGTCGCAAGACGCGGTAAAAAGTCTCCGCGGTTGCGTCTTCGGCATCGGACCGGTTTCCGAGCATGCGATACGTGTAGCGGAAAATCCGTTCTCCGTACAGTTCATACAACCCGCCAAGCGCAGTGGGGTCGCCCTGTGATAGGGCGGTGAGCCACCGTTTTTCGGCAAGAGTATCCCGCAACTCGTCATTTGGCATAGGAAAGACGAGCGCATCTTCCGAATTGATGCGCTGGGATATTCTACCAGTGGGGTACCTCCTTCAATCCGAGGGTTTTCCCCAACGCGAACAAGGTCGGGTAACTTCGGAACGCCGTGCCCGTTACCCCTCGCTTGAACCGCCTCTTCGCCGCCGATGGAAAGTGCTTCGATGTCGCCATCGACCATGGATTTTTCAATGAGCGCTCCTTCCTGAGTGGGATCGAAGACATCCGCAAGGCCGTAGCCACCGTCGTCGAAGCCGCCCCGGATGCGATCCAGCTTCCTCCCGGGACGGCCCGCGTTTTGCAGTCGAGACCCGGCCCCCGAAAGCCGGCCCTCGTAATGCGAACGGATGTTGCGAATGTTTACGGAAATCAGCTACCCCGACGGCTGTTCAGCCGGCTGATCGAAGATGCCGTCGAGCAAGGTCTTCGGCTCGACGCCTCCTGCGTGGTCGTCAACCTTCTGAGACTGCCCGACCAGCCCGATCTGCATGAACAATGTCTCGAGAACATCTGCATCCTGAAACCCGTTTGCGAGCGATGGGGCATGCCTTTGATGGTCGAGCCCCTCGTGATGCAAGACAACGCAACCGCCGGCGGCTACATGGTGGACGGGGACATCGAAAAGATATTGCCTCTCGTTCGACAAGCGGTCGAACTGGGGGCGGACATCATCAAGGCTGACCCCACCGACGATGTGTCCCAATATCACCGAGTCGTGGAGATCGCGGGCGACATTCCCGTTCTTGTGCGAGGCGGGGGAAGGGCGCCC
>JBKJIP010000192.1:0-4472 GCA_046598515.1 Fimbriimonadaceae bacterium
AGCAAGAATCCAAGGGCGACGCAGTTGACCAGGACCGTCAGCCAGAACATATTCACGAAGTCTTCTTTCTTCGTCTTGTGCCGGAAGAGGTGTTGAGCGATGATCGCGCCCGGCCAACCGCCCGCCAAGCCAAGTAAGTGAAGCGTGTTCTCTTTCGTGCGCCAGCCGCCGGACTGGGCCGAAGACTTGTCGAGCATATAGACGAAGAACGTGACCAGGCTGAGGATCGCGTAGAAGCCCCCGATCTGCACGGGCACTTCCTTCAAAAGACCAAGACCGAAGAGCATAACGAGAAACGTCGAGGCGAATATGATGAGCACCAAGCTCAAGGGGGACGAACTCTGAACGGGCTTCGGCTCGGGCGCGGGTCGCCGGCTGGGCGGCAGGTCGGACAGAACCAAGACGTTCGCCGCCCGGGCTCGACCTTTCTCGTCTTGCGTCAGTTCGTAGGTAACTCGCTCGCCACCGACCGGCCGACCATCAAGCCCGCCGATCGAGCGGATATGGACGAAGACATCGTCTCCACCTTCGTTCTGCTCTATGAATCCGTAGCCGCGATCATCCTTCCAAGTCCGGATTCTTCCCTGCCGCCGGGCCAACTCAAAGCCACCGCTTCCAGAAGTCCAGCATCATTTGGTGCATGTGCCGCCGGCCCGCGTCATCACTAACGCCATGCTTTCGCATCGGATAGAGCATCATATCGAACTGCTTGTTCGCCCCGATCAGCGCATCGGCCATTCGCCAAAGCTGCTGAGGATGAACGTTGTCGTCGTACGTCCCGTGAATGAGCATGAGCCGGCCCCTCAGGTTCTTGGCGTATCTGTCGAGCCGAACCTCTTCGTAGCCTTCCTTGTTAGTCTCCGGAGTCTTCATCATGCTCTCCGCCCACTTCGAGTCATAGAGACTCGGATCGACGACGGCGGCCCCGGCGATGCCGGCCTTGAACTCCTCCGAACGGAGCATGCCGAGCAAAGTGTAAGTGCCCCCATTGCTCCAGCCCCAAAGGCCGACGCGTGATGGGTTCACATAAGGCTGCTTCTTGATCCATCGAGCCGCGCGGACGAGGTCATCCAGTTCCAACACGCCCATATAGCGATTGAGGGAGGCCGCCTCTTGCTTCTTGCCGACCGCCATGGCCGAGCGGTTGTCGAAGACGAACACGATGTAGCCGTTCGTGCCGAGGACTTGGTCCCAACCCGCGTCTCGCCACCGATCCTGAACATTCGGAGCCGAAGGGCCACCGTAGCAGTACATGATCACGGGATACTTCTTCATCTTATCAAACTTAGGCGGAAGCATGACGAGCCCCGGCATGGCGGTGCCATCGGCGGCGGTCACGGAAACTCGGGTTGTCGTCCCCGTTCGATATCTCTTGGTCGTGTCGGCTGCTGCCAATGTCGACTTTCGATTGATAACCACATCGTGCAGCCGCAGCGACTCCGGCGTCTCCATGTTCGAAAAGCGGTCGACGAAGTAGCGACCATCGCTCGAGAAGTCGACACCATGCACCCCTCGCTCCGTGGTCAAGCGCTCCTGCTTCGATCCGTCGAATTTTGCGCGGTAAAGGTGACGCTGAATCGAGTCGTCCTTGTTGGTCGTGAAGTAAACCCATTGATTCTTCTCATCCACGGCGGAAACTGATTGTCGCACCCAAAAGAGGGGGCCCGGATTGGAAACCAGGTTCCAATCTCCGCTGGTGACAGGATTAAGAAGCTGTCCCTCGATGCCATACCGATAGAGGTGATAGAAGCCGGACCGCTCCGAAGCCCAAAGGAATTCGGCGCCATCCTTCAGAAAGGTGAGGTCGTCCGTGACATTGACGTAGGCGTCATCCGTTTCTTTCAAAACTTCTCGCCCCGGGCCTCCGGCTCGCGGCGCGATCGTCATTGTCACTTCGCGCTGCGGTCGATTCATCGTTAAGATCGCCAATTCCTTACTGCCGGGGAGCCATTTCACGCGCAAGACGTATTCGTACTGCGCAGGATCGGGGCCCACCCACTTTGGCTCCGGAATCGAGAAGGGAACGCCCAACCCGCCAGTTCGTGCCTCGAGCACGCCCACCCGAGCGCGGGGGTTTGGGGTTCCCGCTTTTGGGTAGTACTGCTTGATGACGGTCTCATTTTTCTGCCTGGGATCGGTGAAATAGGAGGGAGTGATCATCGACTGATCGGTTTCGAGGAAAGCGATCGCGCCGGAGTCCGGGGACCACCAGTAGCCGATGTCCCGGCGGCCGAATATCTCCTCCCAATAAACCCAGTTCAGGGTTCCGTTCAGCAAGGTCTCGCTGCCCGTGCGGGTCAGCTTTCGGCCCAGTACGTCGTATCTCAGGGAGGATGACAGGTTGCTGGTGCCGGTGGCGACTTTGCTCGACGACCCCAGGTCCGCGATCCACAGATCGCTGCCCACGACGTAGGCGAGCTTCTCGCCGTCGGGGCTGAATTGGTAGTTCTTTGCTCCGGGTTCCACGTCGACAACGGTGAGTTGGCGTGTAGCAAATTCGTAAACGGCCAGTTCTGCACCCATGCCCCACCCGACTACGAAAAGGCCCTGCTTGCCCGAGTCATCAATCCGAACCAGGTCTTGATAGAAAGGTTGGCGATCCTTACGATTCAAGGCCACTTCTCGCCGGGAGTAAGCGCTCTCCAAATCGGCGATCTTGAAGAGGGGCACCTTAAGGCCCGTTTCCACATCCTGAACCTCCGGCACTTCGCCCGGCCGGGAAACGATGAGGCCGCTCGCCCGCCACTCGGTTTTCGGCAGGGGCCGGGACCGTGCCTTGCCGTCCAGCCAATCCCCGAGAGTAAGAGTCGGTAAATCCGCTTGGACGTTGGCGTGCAAAAGTACGGCCGAGAGCAACATCCCCCCATGTTAGTCGCTGGCGACCCTCAAAAGGCAAGTACACCTCACCGGTATCATCAATCAACCCCATGAGCCACCCCAACTTCTTGCCGACCGGACGGCCGACCGTCGGCGCCCGCCGATCTTACGGGGAACTTCCGCGAGCCAAGCGTTTCGGCGTCGGCGTGGTTGGACTGCACGAGGGGCTGACCCTTTTAGTGGCTTTGCGCGTTTCTGGGCTATGTAGGGCCGTAGCGGGCTGCGATTTGAATCCTGAGAAACGCGCGGCGGCGCTGGAGGCGGAACCGGGACTATTCGTAACAGAGAGTTTCGATGAATTGCTGGCAAGGGACGATGTCCACATCGTGGCGATCTACACGCCGGACAGTTTCCATGCTGACCAGATCGAGAAAGCGATGCGAGCCGGCAAGCATGTCATCTGCACCAAACCCCTGATCAACGACCCCGCCGACATCCCCGGCTTGTTGGCCGTCGCGGAAGAGACGGGGATGCGGCTGCAGGTCGGCCAGTCAACGCGATTCGGAGAGCCGTTTCAGCGTCAACGCGAGGACTTCGAGGCCGGCAAGTTTGGATCCGTCGAAGTGGTCGACGCTCACTATAACCACCGGATGGATTGGTATTACGAGAAAAGCCCGTGGACGGTGACGGATACGCACTGGGCTTACTTGGGGTTATCGCACCCCGTCGATCTGGTGCGCTGGTATCTCGGAGAGATCCACGAGGTTCATGCTTTCGGGACTTTGACATCACTCGGCGATCGCTACGGAATGAAGACCCCGGACGCGATCATTGTCAACCTGAAGGCGAAAAGCGGCCGCATCGGCAGGGTCCTCGGGAACTACGGCGCCCACGAACTCCCCGTGGCCCGCTCGATGATCGAGTGTTTTCTGATGGGCTCCGAAGGCACCTCCCTAGCCCGATACCCCGAACTGCGCTACACGCATCACGACGAGCGCGGAGGGGAGATCGACGAAGACATGCACCACGCCATGACCGGCTACTACTATCGCCACGAACTGAAAGGGATGCACTACGGCGAGTTCTGCAACTACACCGACTACTTCGCCTCGTGCCTGCTGGAGAACAAACCAAACTCGCCAGATCTTGCTGAAGGGCTAGGCACGGTGCGGATCATGGGCGCAATCGTGGAGTCGCTGTTCACGGACTTGCCGGTTTCAGTCTAGGGCTCTGATAGGTTCTCGCCACCCGCCATCGGGTGGCGATGCCGACCAGCCATCGACTTACGACGGGCCGGAATCAGGACTCGACTGGCAGCCGGTCGTCACCGCCATCCGTGGGCGGAATGGCGGGAACACTACTCCAACCAACCACCGTTCTCGCCACCCGCCATCGGGTGGCGAAGCCGACCAGCCATCGCCTGCCACATCCCCCAAAAGGATCGCAAAAGCGATCCTCCGGATGCCCCAACGGGGCTAAATGTTTCAGCCCAGCCCAAGCCGGCCCCGAGGGCCGCGCCGGGCTGGGTAGGTCGCCGCAAATCAAAGGCCCGAAGGGCCAGCCGCGCACGACGGAGGCGATAGCCGAAGGAGACGCGACTGGGCCTTCGGCTCGACTCCAGTCCGGGACTAACAATGTGGTCATGTATAATGACC
>JBKJIP010000337.1:0-2507 GCA_046598515.1 Fimbriimonadaceae bacterium
CTGTTAATGGCTTGCACCGCTTCGGCACAGGAATGGGCCAAGACCAAACTGTTGGCCTCGCCGCGTCATGGCGAATGGGTCGACCTGAAGAATGGCGACCGGACCGTCAAAGCTTTCGTGACCTATCCGGAGAAGAAGGACAAGGCCCCCGTCTTCGTTTTGATCCATGAAATTTTCGGAATGACGGACTGGGTCCAGCTTATGGCCGACGAGCTTTCGGAAGCGGGATTCATCGTCATCGCTCCGGACCTTCTTTCGGGCATGGCACCCGGTGGTGGCCGGACCTCGGATATCGAACCAGGCAAGGTTCGCGAGGTCATCAGTGCTCTCTCGCCCGACCAGATCACCGGCGATTTGAACGCCTGCGTCGAATATGGCAAGAAGATTCCGAGTTCCAATGGGAAAGTCGCGGTTGGCGGCTTCTGCTGGGGTGGAACGCAGACGTTCCGTTTCGCTACCAATAACAAAGACATTGCGGCCGGACTCGTATTCTACGGCAGCCCTCCCGCGGCGGCGGACATGTCGAAGATCACGGCTCCGATCTATGGATTCTACGGCGAGAATGACAACCGGATCAACGCCACGATTCCAGATGCCGAGAAGGCGATGAAGGAAGCAGGCAAGACCTACGAGCCGGTAATTTACGCGGGCGCAGGCCACGGATTCATGCGCGCCGGCCAAGCTCCAGAAGCAAGTGAAGAGAACAAGAAAGGTTGGCTCGACGGCTTCAAGCGAACCGTCGAAATCCTCTCTAAGCTGAAGTAGACCGCCCTTTGCCCGCCCGGCGCAACTCACGGGCGGGCTTCGGCGTCTAAAATGAAGCCATGGTCCTGCCCATCGTTTTCACCCTTGCGGCGGGAATTCCGCTGGAGCTCGATCAGTTCCTGAAGAGCCCGAATCCGACGAAGTCCTGGACCGTCGAGTCCCGCAAAAAGGATCGGATCGAGGCGAGGCTCACCAGCCAAATCTGGCAGGGTCAGAAGTGGAAGCACGACCTGCTGATCATGCAGCCCGCCAAGCCCCTGGGCGGCGAAATCGCGATACTCTACATCACGGGTGATCGCGTTGATCGGGCGGACATTCCGTTCATCCAGCGGATGGCCAATGAGGCGCGCATGCCGGTTGTCGCGCTGTTCGGGATCCCCAACCAACCGCTCTACGGCAAAAATGAGGACGCCCTGATCGCCCATACCTTTGAGCAGTATTTGCGCACAGGCGATGCGACATGGCCCCTTCTGTTCCCCATGACCAAAGCCGCCCTCGCGGCGATGGATGCAGCCCAGGCGATCGGGGGATATAAGAGATTTGTGGTTACCGGTTCCAGTAAGCGCGGGTGGACGACTTGGTTTGCCGGCGTCAGCGGAGATTCGCGGATCAAGGGCATCGCGCCCATGGTTTATGACAACCTGAACATGGCCGCCCAGCTCAAACACCAGATGGAGTACTACGGCAAGTACAGTGAGATGATTGGGGATTATACGGAGAAGGGCCTCATCGAGGTGATGAACTCCGAGCCCGGGAAGAAGCTGACGGCGATGGTCGACCCGTACTCCTATCTTTCGCGGCTGAATTGCCCGGTTTTGGCGGTGGTCGGGTCAAACGACCGGTACTGGACGGTCGACTCCCACACGATCTATTGGGATGACATCAAGACCAAGAAGTTTCTCAGTGTCGTCCCCAATGCGGGCCACAACTTGGGTGATGGCCGGCAGGCAACGGCCACGGTCGCGTTTTTTGCCCGGGCGTGTCTGGGCACGTTGCCCGGCGGATTTCCCGCCGAGAATGACAAGCGGTTTGTCGCCAAGAAAGGTTACCTTTCAGCTGTCTTTGGTCCGCGCGATTTCAGGTCGGTGACTTGGAGCGATCGCCTAGGGGGCGGGCCGGTCCCGACTTGGGTCGGCAGTTTCCAGAACTCGATTTATCGGGTTGATGGGATCGAGGGTGTGTTCTCGACTCCGGTGGGCGTTCAGCGTTTGGGGGGCTAGTTTTCCTTCAGGCTCTTCGGTGAGCGAGGGGCCGTCGCCGCGGCACGAGCATCCGCGGCCCACATTGGATTCCTTGTCCTCACTCTTTGCGAACTTCCTTTAACCGCAGAGGGGAGAACACAGAAGGAACACAGAAATGGTTCTTCCCTTTTTGCGACTTTGCGACTTTGCGTGAGAATGCTTCTGGTCATTGAGAGGCTGCCGCCGCGGATGCTCGTGCCGCGGCCCACATTGGCTGAACCTATTGCTAGAGCATTTTCGCTCGGCAAGCGAAGCAAGCCAACGACCGCGGAGGCGGTCGTAGATTTGTAGCCCCGGCGTCGCAGGTCGGGCCAGCGGCCCGACCGAAGACCCGGGGTAGGGGAGGCCCACCAAAGCAAAGCCCGGAGATGGAGCCGAACACGACGAGGGCGATAGCCCGAAGGAGGTTCGACTCCATCTCCGGGCGAGGCGGGAAAAACCTAGCGCAGACGATACTCGCCTTTGGCGGTGATCGTCACCGACGGCAATCGCCGCGTCTTG
>JBKJIP010000375.1:0-14012 GCA_046598515.1 Fimbriimonadaceae bacterium
AAGCCCCTGCGTGCGCGGCTTTTGCGGCTAAGAAATAGCTCAAGCTGGTCGAAGCGGGCATGCCCTCTTTGATGCTGGCGATACCGTACGTCTCTTCGCGAGAGATATTGTCCAGGAATCCCGCGCTCCCTTGTGGCGTGCTCAGCGAAAGCGGATTCGATTTGATTTCGATGGGCTCGATCACCCGATCAAACTTCACGCCCATCTGATACGCCAGCGTGTAACCAGCATTGTCGTAAGGCGGGATCGGAGGGCCACCCGGATACTGGAAATCGTTCGGGTGATCCTGCGGCTCGAACATATCGAGCACGTGCGGCCGGAAAGCTTGGTCGCACCGCACGACGAAAGACCCCTTCGGCCACTTCCCGCTCGCTTCCGTGAGTTGCTCAACCTCCACACCCGTAATCAACAGTCGCTCCACGAACTTCGCCGCCGCGAAGAAGTCGGGCTGATCCTGGGGAATAACGTACATCCGTGCATCGCGCAGTTCGGGCTTCTTGAGGGCTTCCGCCCCTAGTTCCGCGATCCGGGAAGGATAGCGCGTCCAATAATCCTTCGAGCCCCGGTCGATCGAGTTGCGCCCCGCACGATAGAAATCGAATAGCAGCCGCTCGCGAAACCTGGAGGCGAAGTCGAGGATCGCGTAGTTCGCCGTGATCTCGTACTCGAGGGACTGCTTGAAGTGCCACGGGCCCGCGGGGACGGGGAAAGGCACGTCCGTGGTCGGAATCTGGAAGCGGGTCGTGAACGGCACCCGCGTCGGGTTCGGCGAGCCGAACGTCTCCGTCAGAATACCGATCATGTTGTGGAAATAGGTCGTCGTGCGCAGACCGCCGTTCCACCAGGTCGAGTAAAGCGTCGAACCCCGCATCGCCGTGCCGGGAAGGCCGTCCGCGATCATCCTACGATGCATCTGTGTGCCGACGAGCTCGGTTCCGATCTCGACAATCGGATCCATGTGATAGTTAAACGGATTGCGGAAGGGCGGTACGAACATGATCGTCCCTGCGGGCGCACTCTGGTGGTGGTTGTAAACGATTTGCGGATACCAGACGCCGTAGAGCTGACGGTTGATGTTCCGGCTCTCGGCCATGTTGCTCGCATAGAAGTCGCGGTTGTTATCGTGGCCGATGTACTTTTGATAGAGCACGGGCACGCCCGACAGGCTACGCTCTTCGGGCTTGTCCTTCCGCATGTACCAATCGGCGATCAGGTCATTGCCGTCTGGATTGGCGTGGACCAACAAGATGATGCAGTCCTTGAGCACCCGCCGATTCTCTTCGTCTTCTCTGGAAACAAGCTGATACGCCTGCTCTATCAACTGCTGAGCCACCAGAGATTCGCTCGCGTGTAGCCCACCATCGATCCAGATGACGGCTTTCTGCTTCTTGGCGAAATTGAGGGCGTCGGCGTCGTTCTTGAAGTCCTTTGCTCGCGCCAGCCGTTCGCTGGCTTTTCGAAAGCCCTCCAGGCCGGCCCGATTCGAGGGATCGGTGATGACGCACATGTACTGCTCGCGTCCTTCCTCCGTCTTGCCAATACTTTCGACGGTCAGGCGGTCGGAGACCCGGTCCAGTTCTTTCCAATAGTTGCTGAGCTGGCTGTAATTCGCCAGGTGGTAGTCCTGGCATACATCGAATCCAAGGAACTCCTTCGGAGTCGGAATCTTGGCCGCCAGGGCCAGCGAAGGGGCAAGGACGCACGCGAGAGCGACGAGACGACGCATCGACCGGTTTTACCTCTGCTGGCAATTTTCGCATCGAATCTCCGATAATCGAACCATGCGAAAGATCGCGGCGCTATGCGCCATCACGTCCCTCATTCTCGCCGGCTGTGGCAGCACGGCGACCGACAAGCCCGCGGCAGACGGAGGGGGATCAACCAGCGCTGCGAGCGAGGGCCGTCTAACCGCCAGCGCTGAACTTGCCGGCGAATGGAAAGGCAAGGTCAAGGCGCCACCCGCCAAGGAAGATGATATCGCCGGCAAAATGGCGGAAGGCATGGCCGGTCTCTTCGATTTCAACCTCGAAATCAAGCCGGACGACACCTACACGATGACGGTTATGGTCTTGCCAATCACCGGCAAACTGACTCGAAACGGCGAAGATATCACGCTCACGCCGGAAAAGGTGATGGGAATGACGCCCGAGGAATACAAGAAGAGTCAGCCGCCCAATCAGATGATGAAAGAGCCAGATATGAAGCCCCTCAAAGGCAAAATCAGCTCAGACGGCAAGACGATCACGATCGTCGACAAATCCAACGGCGGCGATATCGAGTTCACACGCCTGCCCGCTAAGGTCGTCGGACCCGCCACGGTTTCGACCGACGAGGCTAAGTATGTGGGCGCTTATAAAGGCGTGATCGACAAATCGAAGCTGAAGCCCGAAGACCAAGCGAGCGCGGCGATGGAACCCTTCCTCAAGCTGAAACTCGAGCAGGACAAGACCTTCGTGATGAGCGTCGGAATGAAGGTGGAAGGCACCTGGAAGCTCGAGGGCGATAAGATCACGCTCTCCGCATCGGATAAGAGCTTCAAGGGCCCCGGCGATAAGGATCCGCAGATGAAAGTCGACGGCACCAAGCTGATGCCGATCGACGCGACGATGCCCTTCCACTTCGTTAAGGAGTAAGGCTCCTTCCTGAACTTAGCGCGACGTTATGCCGTCCGTTACGGGCGGTATAACGAATGTATGAGTAAGACGACGCCGGGTGTTCGATATGCGGAGATCGATCGCGAAACTTCGGAGACCTCCGTTCGCGTCGTCTTAGACCTCGATGGCGGTACCCGCCGCGATATCGCCTCTGGCATCGGCTTCTTCGATCATATGCTCGCGCAGACCGCGTTTCACGGTCAATTCGACCTCGGCGTAAGCGTCGAGGGCGATGTCGAGATGGATGATCATCACACTGTCGAGGATGTCGGGATCGTACTGGGCCGAGCCCTCAAAGAGGCCATCGGAACCGAGCCAATCGAGCGATACGCCGATTGCACAACGCCGATGGACGAGGCCTTGGTTCAGGTCGTGCTCGACGTAAGCGGCCGTGGTGAAGCATTTCTAGATCTTCCCTTCCGCCGTGAGAAGATCGGTGGACTCTCCACAGAGTGCATCAGCGAGTTCTTCCGCGCCCTGGCCATGAACGCAGGCATGACCATCCACGTCCGCAAGATCGCCGGCGAGAATGATCACCACACCTGCGAAGCGGCTTTTAAGTCGCTCGGGCGAGCATTGCACGCCGCGACGCAGCGGTCGGATCGCCGCGGAGCCACGTCGACGAAAGGCAAGATCGACTAACTTGCAAGTGGATTCCTCAACAAACTCATCCTGCGCCACTCTCGACCGCGAATGCGGTCTTGGAATGTAGCCGGTGCGTCGGAGCGGAGCGCAGACCACCGGGTGCAAAACGGCGTTTCATTTAGCACCCCGAACGGGGTGCCAGAATGTGTTAACGGTACAAAGCAGTAGACTATAATGCAACTGTGTCTACCTATTATTCTCTGCGCGTTCACATCATTTTCTCGACGAAGCACCGGGCCGCAACGCTCGATCCGGCATGGCTTTCGCGGCTACACGCCTATTTGGGAGGGTGTGCAAGAACATTGGAGGTAGTCCCCGAAGCGATTGGCGGCGTCGAAGACCACGTCCATCTCCTGCTTGGACTAAAGACAAAGCACTCCGTTGCAGATGTAGTTAGAGAAGTCAAGAAGGCGTCGACCTCCTGGATTCAGACAGAGATCGGATTACAGTCCTTCGCTTGGCAAGAAGGGTATGCCGCAATCGCCGTCAGCCCCCGGGATCGGGATATGCTCGTCCATTACGTCGCGACCCAAGAGGAGCATCACCGAAAAGTAAGCGGAATTGATGAGTTGATCTCAATCCTTGAGGAAGCGGGAATAACTTACGATCCGGCGTACCTCCGCTAAAGGACTCCGGGACCACATTCGTGGTCCGGGACAAATGGGCTGGCCGGTGGTCTTCGCTACGCTGCGACACACCGGCTACAATCCGTGACCGCTACGCGGTCTGGCTCACGGATGTATCCGAGGTTCTCGCCGTCACTCTACTATCTGAGGCCGCAGGATGACCATCACAGATCATCGCCTAGGCTCGGCCCGTAGAACCGCTTGATGAATGCCTGGAAATCTTCTGTGGCGACTAACGGCCGCCACCAGTCCTGATTCTCGACGTACCAGCGCACCGTCGCCCGCAGCCCTTGGTCGAAGTCCTGTTCCGGCTTCCATCCCATGGCCTCCATCTTGGCCACGCTCATCGAGTATCGCTTGTCGTGCGCACCCGCACGGGGATCTGGAATCTTTTTCACTAAGTCCCAGTCACGGCCCGTCTCCTCAAGCAGAATCGAAACCACATCCCGATTGCGACGCTCGTTTTTGGGGTCGCCGACATTGTAAGTTTCCCCGGGAGCACCGTGCCGCATTGCGTGCCAGATTCCCGAAGCGTGATCCATCGCGTGGACCCACTCTCGGATCTGGTCTCCCTCGCCATAAAGGGGCACCTTCTTGCCATCGATCAACCGGGTCACGAAGAACGGGATGAGCTTCTCTGGGAACTGGTAGGGCCCGTACGTATTGCCGCCGCGAGTGATCAGAGCGGGCGTCTCGAAGGCTTTCACATGAGCGCGAATCTGCAGATCGCCGCCCGCTTTGCTCGCCGAATAGGGTGTGTTGGGCTCGATGGGGCTGCCTTCCGTGAACTCTCCCTCATCGATGGAACCGTAAACCTCGTCCGTTGAAACGTGGAGCATCCGCTCCAGCTTGTACTTGCGGGTGGCTTCGAGGAGGACGTACACGCCGAGAACATCGGTCTCGATAAAGCTCCCGGCATGCAGGATCGAGCGGTCGTTGTGACTCTCTGCCGCGAAGTTTACGATGTGAGTGATGCCTTCGCTCTGGATTGTGCCCTCGACGACGACGGGATCTTGTACTTTCCCGGCCACAAACTTGACGCGGTCCCGTACATCCGCGAGCGTCGTTAAGTTGCCCGCATACGTCAGCGCATCGAGAACGACGATGCGCACGTCGGGCTCACGCGCGAGAACAAGGCGAATAAAATTGGATCCGATGAAGCCGGCGCCGCCGGTGACGAGGAGAACCATGCGAGGAGATAATAGCCTTTTACGGCGGTGGAGTTCCCCGCACGGTGCTAGTTTCTGACTTATACTCCTTCTCAGCGGCCTTCAACCGGTTTGCAGGCAGCGTAGCTCGCTTCAAAAAAGCAGGCGATCAAAACCTCGACCGCCTGCGTGACCTCAACAAACAGGTCAAATCAAGAAAACCTTTACGGCATCAAAACTGTGTCAATCACGTGAATCACTCCGTTTGACTGATACACGTCGTAGGTCGGGAAGTTCGCCCAGTTCCCCTTCATGTCGCCCGCGACGATGTTCTTCGGGCCATTCCACTTGAACATCAGGTCGGTGCCCTGCAAGGTTTTGATCTTGGCCATGCCATGACCTTCCTTGATCTTCTTGGCAATCGCCTTCATGTCGAGTTTGCCCGCGATGACGTGATAGGTCAGGACATTGGCGAGATCCTTCTTGTTCTCGTCCATCATGAGCATCTTCACGGCGCTCTGGTCGACGTTCTCGAAGGCATCGTCGGTCGGGGCGAAGACTGTGAAGGGTCCTTTACCCATGAGGGCATCGACGAGGCCCGCTTGCTTCACGGCCGCGACGAGGGTCTTATGCTTGGGCGAGTTCATGGCATTCTCGACGATGTTCGTTGAAGCGCTCATCATCGCGCCTCCAACCATCGGGTTGTTTCCTTGGAAATAGTTGGCGAACGAGAGCGACATGACGCCGATCGCCAGGCCGGCAAGGACAGTTAGCTTGAGTTTCATTTGGATTCTCCTTTCGTGGCCGTCTAGTGCCGGACAGCTCACATATCCTTTAATGCTTCGGAACTGAAAACCTCGTGGCAGCTACATGAACCGAGGATGAATCTTGGCGAAAGCTGAAGTTTCGGGGACGACGCTCTCGTGTAAGTCTGGACCACCGTCCGCTTAGGAAGCCGGATTCAGGACTCGTTTGATAGCTGCTCCTCACCGCCACCCGAGGTCGGAATGGCGAGAACACTCTCGCTCTTTCCGCACTTCCATCGGCTGATGGCAAGCGTAGTAACCATCAAGGATGGCCCGCATAAAGTACAAGTCATTCCGGCGGCGAGTGAAGCAAGCCAGCGAAAATGAAAGCCCGAAGGGCTTGCCCGCACACACTACAAACTGTTGTAGAAGTAGAGTCCGCGATTCGACGAAACGGCCTTCGAGCCAAGGCTTACCAAGGCCTCAACAATGGGCCAAGTATCGGATGGAGCGGCCTGCAGCTCTTCGCAGGCGGCCCACTTGACATTCGCCGCTCGAAGCGCTTCCGGGGTTGCCGAAGTCAGAACATTGATGAATGCAGGCGGCATTTCCCAAATCCACGTTTCCTCCTCGTCTAGAATCGAAGGCATTTGATCCATCAGTGCGATGGCATCGCCGCCGCCGAGATTTTCCCAGAGGGTCGCCAACTCCAAGGACGTGAATCCCCCAAACTCCGCCCTGTCTGGAAACTGGCTATCGTCCTGCGCGTAGAGAGCGGCCCGAGCTGGCTCGGAAATGTACAATTCGGCGAGAAGTCCCATTCTCAAATTGTTGCATACCGATACTCAAACCTAAGGAGCGAGGGCTGAAAACAGACACAGTGTCTGATCGTAGTAGCGATCCGTATTCGGCTCTCGAACCATCCCAAGCCGATCCGCAACCCGAAGGGATCGCTCGTTCTCCGGGTTCACCACAGCCACGATCCGCGGCAACCTCAACACACGAAACCCGTGATTCATCGCCCCAATCGCCCCTTCCAGGGCGTAACCGTGCCCCCAATGGGCCTGCCCAAGGTGCCAGCCGACCTCGATGTCCTGCTCTTCGGGCATCGGCTCGAGAGTCTTTGAGAAAGGAATCGGCTTCAAGAGCGACGAACCGACGATAACGCCATCCTCTTTCCGCTGAAGAGCCCATCCACCCATCCCGCGCTCTGACCAAGCGGCCGTCCGCTCGATGTAAAGCGCGAGCCTGTCGCGCTGAGAATCGATATCGGCGACATGCCCGCCAATGAATTTTCCGACCTCCGGATCGCCGTAAATCGCGTACGCCGACTCGACATCTTCCGAGGTCCAATGGCGAGCGATCAGCCGTTCAGTTTCGAAGATGATCATTCGGCGATTATGATCTCTTCGCCCGCTCGCTCTTTGTCTCCCGTTCCTTCTCCCACCAGGACCAGCCCGACTACGCTGGCGGTCTGGCTGTATCTCAACGCTGAAGGCGTTCCGCAGCTCAGCCCAGGGTTAGCGATGTTTGTGCGCCTACCCTGGGTAGGAGTCGCCCACCAGCAACGCGAGGCGAGGGACAAGCCGACCAACCTCCAACACGAACCCGCGGGTTACCGCAAAGCTCCCGCCGCGACACTATCATTCGCGGCCCACATTGGCTCCTTCTTTCTCGGGCCCAGGTAGGGCGAATGGGGCGCGGAAGCCCCAACCCTCCAACTGCAAAAAGTCTGGGTTTCTGAAACGATCCCACCCCCAATTCGTCCCAAACTATCGAGAATGATGAACTTAGCGCTTTTAACGGTCCTCGCCACGGGCCAGACCACCGGTGCCCGCATCACGGGCGCATCCCTTTTCAAGAACGGCTACGCCATGGTCACGCGTGAAGTCAAGGTGACCGGCGCGCAGACCAGCCTCAGCGAAATTCCCCAGGCCAGCCTCGGCACATTCTGGATCTCCTCACCCGAAGGCGTCAAAATCACCGAGCTCGTCTCAACTGAAGAACCCGTCACCTCCGAGTACACCGCCTCGTCCCTCGATCAGCTCCTGCAGCTCAACAAAGACAAAGAAATCGAGTTCACGACCGTGAACATGGGCATCAAGCGCGGGAAGATCAAAATCCTGACGCCCGAGTTCGTACTGCTGGAATGGGAAGGCAAACTCATCACGATCCCTCGCGGAGAAATCCGCTCCATCAGTCTCGCCCCCGATGCAAAAACCACGGGCCAAACAAAGTCTGTCCGGCGGGTGCTTCGATTCAAAACCGAGGGCACGGGCACGCTCGTCATCTACGGTCTCGAACGTGGTCTCTCGTGGGTGCCCAGTTATGCTATCGATATCACCGACCCAAAGACTCTGAAGCTGACCGCCAAATCAACGGTCCTCAATGATCTTGGGGAAATGAACAACGTCGAACTCCGCTTCGTAACCGGATTCCCAAGCATCCCTTGGGCCACGCTTACGGAGCCGCTCCTCAGCCAGCAGAGCGTCGACCAGTTCACGGGCTTCCTCAACACGGTCGGCGACCGCGACAGCTTCCGCGGCCGACGCGAGACCGGCGGCATCATGAATCAGGCGCCAAGCATGGCCGCATCCGATTTCACCGGTGCATTCAACCCGAGCACGCTCGGCGGCGAACAGGCCGAAGACCTATTTTTCTACCGCCAAGGCGGCGTGACCCTAAAGCGGGGCGACCGCGCGCTTTACATGCTGTTCGAAGCCAGGTCCGATTACGAGCACCTCTACAAGGCCGACCTCTTCGACAGCACCGCAAGCAACGACAGCTATATGCCCATGCCCGAAGGCCCGACCGACGTCTGGCACACGATCAAGTTCAAGAACACCGCCGGCCAGCCCCTCACCACCGGCCCCGCGTCCATGTATCAGAAGAACCAGGTCGTCGGCCAAGACACCCTGAGCTACACGTCACCCGGCGCGGACGCCACCGTCAACATGTCCAAGGCCCTCGATATCCGCGTCGACGCCAGCGAGGAAGAAGTGTCTCGCGAGCGACAGGTGAAACTGCCGAACACGAACTACTACGACCTCGTGACCATCAAGGGCACCGTCAGCGTTCGGAACATGAAGAAGGATTCCGTCAAGCTCAAGCTGACCAAGTCTTTCACCGGCGAACTCGTAATCGCGTCAAATGCCGGCAAAGAGACGAAGCTGGCCAAGGGTCTCCGCGATGTGAACCCGCGGACGCGGGTTGAGTGGGAAACCACGATGAAGTCGGGCGACAAGCTGGAGCTGACTTACTCGTACAAGATCTACGTTCGAAACTAGATTCTTCCGAGGAGCCCGGTTTGAACAATCGCCGGGCTCGTAGCAACCTGCGACATATCCGTCATGTATGGTGGTGGTCGCGTGGGTCGTGACTCATCCGGAAATGAACGGCGCGGAAACCTCCACCCGGCATGATGCAACTTCTGGAGTCCATCAGCTAAGGAACAGGGCCGCAACCAGCCGTACCCGTAGGGGGACACACAGCCATAGCCAGGGGATTGAGCGAAGCGTTTCCCCTGGATTGTAGGCATGATCTCAGGCTCCCCGGAGGGGTGCCACAACCCGTTCGTTGATGGGGCGCACGTAGTAGGAAACGGGATTGTGGCACCACGCTGTGGTGCGGAAGGATCGCGCCGTTCTCCAGGGGAACGCTTCGCTCAATCCCCTGGCTAGAGTTGTGTGTCCCCTAACGGGGACGGCTACGGGGTCTTTGGATAGCGCGGATGTAGTAACGACTAATGTTGGCGCGACTGCTGAATTCTGAAGGTCAGCCCGGAAGAATGGGGTTTGCCCGAACCGGACTTCGCGGCGAGGAATCCTGCGCTGGCACCCAAAGCACGCGCAACGCCTGAAACCTCTCCCGGGCAGTAAATTGGAAGGGTCCTTTCAGCGGCCCAATGACGTGCCGTGGGTAACTCCCTTCCCGGAGACTCTACGCATGATCGAATTTCTACCCTTACTCGCTGCTGGCCCCTTGCGCCCGCCTTCTGTTCCCCTCATCGCCCACGACCCCTATTTCAGCATCTGGTCGGCGGCGGATAAGCTGACCGACGATGTCACTCGGCACTGGACGGGGGCGGAGCATCCGCTGGCGAGCCTGATCCGGATCGACGGTAAGACATATCGCCTCATGGGCAAGAAGCCCGAAGCTGTGCCCGCGCTGCCTCAGAAGAGCCTCGCGGTTCTGCCGACACGCACGATTTACACCTTCGAAGGGGCGGGAACGGAGGTCAAGCTGACCTTCATGACGCCGACCCTCCCCGACGATATCGACGTCTTCAGCCGCCCGGCCACCTACGTGATTTGGGACGTCAGGTCGACCGATGGCAAGCCGCACGATGCGTCTGTCTACTTCGAGGCAAATGGGAACATCGCGGTGAATGTGCCCACGCAGAAGGTCGTCTGGGAGCGCGGCAAAGCCGGTTCCTGGACGACGCTCCGCATCGGCAGCGAAGAGCAGCCGGTGCTCGGCAAACGGGGAGACAACCTCCGCATCGACTGGGGCCACGTCTACATTTCGTCCCCAACCTCTGGCTATCTTGGCCCGAGCCAGCTAGCGTTGGATGGCTTCGTGGCCAATGGCGAACTGCCGAAAGCGGACATAGCCGCGAAGCCCCAACCGGCCACCGGCATCTCCGCCGCGATCACCCTTCCCTTCGGCAAAGTCAGCGACAAGGCGGTCTCGAAGCACATCATCGTCGCCTACGACGACATCTACTCCATCCAATACTTCCGACGAAATCTCTTGCCCTACTGGCGCAGGATGGGCATGGATGCCAAGGGCTTGCTCGAAGTGGCCGAGAAAGACTATGCGAGCCTCGCGAAGCGCTGTGAAGCCTTCGATAAAGAGCTTATAGCCGACCTAACTAGGGCGGGTGGTGAATCCTATGTCCAAATCGGGTCGCTCGCTTACCGTCAAGCTTTCGCCGCCCAGAAGGTCGTTTCCGACTCTACCGGCCAACCCTTGATGTTCAGCAAAGAGAACTTCAGCAACGGGTGCATTGGCACCGTCGACGTTCTTTATCCCGCCGCTCCGCAACTTCTCTTGCTGAGCCCCGCGCTAACCAAGGCGTCGCTCGCCCCGATCCTCGAATACGCGGCCTCGCCCCGCTGGAAATTCCCCTTCGCGCCCCATGATCTCGGTCAGTATCCCATGGCGAACGGCCAAGTCTACGGCGGCGGCGAGCGAACCGAGGATAACCAGATGCCGGTCGAGGAGTCCGGCAACATGCTGATCCTGCTGGCTGCCTTGGCCAAGATCGAGGGCAACGCCCATTTCGCCGCGGGCTACTGGCCCCAGCTGCGCCAATGGGCGGCGTACCTTGCCGACAAGGGTTTCGACCCCGAAAACCAGCTTTGCACCGATGACTTCGCGGGTCACTTGGCCCACAATGTCAATCTGTCGGCCAAAGCCATCGAGGCGCTGGGGGCTTATGCCTACCTCGCCGAAATGTCGGGCAAGAAGGACGAAGCGGTCAAGTACCGGGCTCTAGCTCAATCCTTCTCCGAGAGATGGCAGAAGGAAGCCAACGACGGCGAGAAATTCCGACTCGCCTTCGACAAGCCCGGCTCGTGGAGCCAGAAATACAACCTCGTTTGGGATCGCATCCTCGGGCTAAACCTCTTCCCCGCTTCCGTCATGCGGAAGGAGATGGATTACTACCGAAAGATCGTCAATCCCTACGGCCTCGCCCTCGACAATCGCGAGGACTATACGAAGCTGGACTGGATCGTCTGGACGGCCACGATGACCGGCGACCGAGGGGATTTCAACGCGATGATCGACCCCATCGTCAAGTTCCTAAATGAGACTCCGGACCGGGTCCCGATGACCGACTGGTACTTCACTTCGAAGCCCAAGCACCGTGGCTTCCAGGCCCGTTCCGTCGTGGGTGGCGTCTTTATCAAGCTCCTCGATGACCCCGCGATGTGGAAGAAGTGGGCTTCGCGCGACAAGCAGAAAGTCGGCCCTTGGAGCAAAGTCCCGCCGCCTCCCGTTGTCACCGAAGTCATCGCTGCCGGCGCGAAAACCCCGGTTGAATGGGCCTACACTTTCGCGAATCCGGGTCAAAACTGGTTCAACGAGGGCTTTGACGCGTCGAGCTGGTCCAAAGGCATGTCCGGTTTCGGATCGGGAGAAACCCCGGGCGGCACCGTCCGCACGGAATGGACCTCAACCGATATCTGGCTCCGCCGCGAATACGACCTGCCAGCTTCTGCTCTCGCGGACCTTCATTTGTGGATCCAGCACGACGACGATGCCGAGGTCTATATCAACGGCGTCCTCGCTGCCAGCCTGCCCTGGGCAAATCGCTACGAGCCGATTGCCCTTTCCGCAGCCGCTAAGAAGGCTCTCCGCGCGGGCAGGAACACGGTTTCCATCCACTGCAAGGACACCGGCGGCCATCAGTACATCGACATCGGTTTCGTGGCCATCAGTACATCGACATCGGTTTCGTGACCATCAAAGAAGCGAACTGATCTCCCCCTCGCCGAACGTCCACCTCCCCTAAACCGATGCCCATGCGGTTTGGGGGAGGTGGAAGACGCAAAAACCTCCGGGCAGTGCGGAAGTTCTTGGGCGTAGTCGACGTAGTGCTTTTCCCAAAAAGCTCGCGGCGGTGCTCGTTTTCCATCCAGGCGGCCATTGCGGCAGCAACAAGCCCGTGTGCATCGCTCGGCATACACTTAAGGCTGGGTGCTGGACGAGCCGCGACACGATCATTCACGGCCCACATTTGGGCTGGGTCCTTCGCGTCAAAAGTTGCCTCCACCCGCCACGGGTGGAGGCGTACCCGCGGGGACTACTCCTTAGCCCAGAACATATCGCCGGCTGGATGAGCGATGACGGCTTGCTTCAGGACTTCGACGGCCTTGCGGAGACCCTCGATGGGGGACATGAGGCCGTCCTCGTGCTCGATCGAGAGGACGTGGTCGTAGCCCACCGTGCGCAGGGTCGAGCAGAAATCCTTCCACCAGGATATCGAGTGGCCGTAACCGACCGAGCGGAAGACCCAGGTGCGGTTCAAGATGTCGCCGTAGGACTTGGTGTCGAGAACACCGTTTCGGGACACATTCGACGGATCGATGCGGGCGTCCTTGGCATGAACGTGGAACAGGGCGCCGGCGAGGGCGAGCTCGCGGACGGCGACGATCGGGTCGATGCCCTGCCACCAGAGGTGGGACGGGTCGAAGTTTGCGCCAATCCGTTTGCCCGCGGCATCGCGGAGCCGAAGAAGATTCTCGTTCGAGTAGCAAATGAATCCAGGATGCATCTCGATCGCGAAGTTCACATTGTGATCCTCGAGGAACTTGTTCTGCTCGGTCCAGTAGGGGATAGCGACCTCGTTCCACTGGTACTCCAAGATTTCGCGGAACTCGTCGGGCCAGGCGCAGGTGACCCAGTTCGGATTCGTCGCGTTCGGCCCATCGCCCGGGCAGCCGCTAAAGCCATTGACGATGCCGACGCCCAGTGAGTTTGCGAGCTTGACTGAGTTCACGAAAGCGCGATGATGATCGTCCGCGATCGCCTTGTTCGGATGTATCGGGTTGCCGTGGCAGGAAATGGCGGAGATGATCAACCCGCGGTCCTCGACCTGCTTCTTCAGGTCCGCGACTTTACCGCTGTCAGCCAACATGGCCTCGACCGCTTCATGCGATCCGCCAACGTGAGACGAGCCGGGGTAGGCACCGCAGCCAAGTTCGACCGCCTGAATTCCCTCCGCGGTCACGATGTCGAGAGTTTCGGAAAGGGATTTGTCGCCGAACAGCGCAGTAAAGATGCCGATCTTCATGGGTCCTCAGTTTGTACCCGCTGGAGGCTAGTTCGAACTGATGACTGGCTCGCATTAAATGGCGGAGTGTGTTACAGTGAGTTATGGTTACCGCTCTCGCGCTCCTCATGACTCAGGCTGGAGTCGTCGTCCCGCCTGTCTCCGAACTCAAGACGATCGCCGTCGAAATGGGATTCTTAACCTTTGATCGCGCGATCGACTGGTCGAAGGTGCCGGGAAAGAAGATCGACACCAAGGAAACCGACGTAGCGCTGCCCAAGAGCATCGTCGTCTTTAACGGCGAGTTAAAGTCCCTCGCCATCGCGCCTTATGAGCTGGCCGGAGAGGAACCGAAGTGGAAGCTCGCCGCACATCCGATCCTGAAGAGCATGCTGGGCATGAAGTCAGGCGTG
>JBKJIP010000449.1:0-5165 GCA_046598515.1 Fimbriimonadaceae bacterium
CGAATCCAGATGTGATCTACTGCCCGAACGTCAACATGATGCGCAGTCGGGACGGTGGCAAGACCTTCCAGAGCGCGGTCGGCGCTCGAGCGCATGTGGACTGGCACGCGGTTTGGATTAATCCAAATGACCCCGATAACTTGCGCGTAAGCTGCGACGGCGGACTTTACATGTCCTACGACGGGCTCGCGACGGTGATGCGAACCGACAACTTGCCCATTTCGCAGTTTTATGCGGTCTCCGTGGATAACGCCGTGCCCTACAACATCATGGGTGGCACGCAGGACAACGGATCTTGGCGGGGGCCTTCGCTGACCCCGAATCGGGGCGGAATTTTTAACTGGCACTGGCGCAGCCTGCTCGGCGGTGATGGCTTCTATAACGTGCCTCATCCGAAGGAGCCGGACATCATCTACGCATCCTCCCAATTCGGCGACCTCAGACGAGTCGATGTGGCGAACAATCAAGGGCGCTCCATCCGACCTCGCGAACAGGGTCAGCGCGCGAACTGGATGGCCCCGTTCATCACCTCCACCTTTGCGCCCGACACGATCTATTGGGGCGGCAACAAGCTCTATAAGAGCCTCAATCGCGGGGACGACTTCCGAGCGATCAGCCCTGATCTCACAACCAACGACCCCGAGAAAACGCGCGGTAACGTGCCCCATTGCACGATCACCACGATCGATGAGTCCCGAAAGAAGCAGGGGCTCCTGTGGGTAGGAACTGACGACGGAAACGTTTGGATCACGGAGAACGATGGCAACACTTGGACCCAGGTGAACATGAACATGACGGGCATGCCCGAGAAGTATTGGGTCAGCCGAGTTCATGCTTCGCCCCACGACGCCGCCACCGCCTTCGTGAGCTACACCGGGTTCCGAGAGGACGACTGGACGCCGTACGTCTGGAAAACTACGGACACGGGCAAGACTTGGACGCGCGTGGCCGGTCTGCCGAACGAACAAGTCTCGATGATCAAGCAAGACGCGATCAACCCGAACCTGCTTTACGTGGGCACCGAGCAGTCGCTCCAGATAAGCCTCGACGGCGGCATCACATGGACGAAGATCAAGGGCAACTTGCCCGACGTTCCCGTGCAAGATCTGGTGATTCAAGAGCGCGAGAGCGATATCGTGCTGGGCACCCACGGCCGCGGCTTCTTCGTCGCCGACGTTACGCCCTATCGGCAGCTCACGAAAGAAGTGACCGAGAAGGACGCATTCCTTTTCAAGCCAACTAGAGCCCTGAACTACAACTTCATCACGGATATGTTCGAGCCCTATCAGGGCTATCAGCGCTTCGCGGGCCAGAATCCGACCTTTGGGGCGGCGATTTGGTATCACCTCAAGGGTGAAGCCGCGGACGCACCAAAAATTGAGGTGCTGGATATTAGAGGAACGGTTGTGGGCACGATGACGGGGTCCAAATCGGCGGGCATCAACAAGGTCGTTTGGAACCTTCGCGCGGGGAACCGGCCGGCCGTGGGCGAGTTCTTGGTGCGGATGACGATCGGCGCCGACGTTCAGACCCAGCCCCTCGCGGTGCGCTCGATCGGCTTGGTGGGTAACCAAACGACCCAGGATTCGCTCGACCCAGAAGAGAACGAGCCGGAGAAGAACGAGGCCAAGGCAATCCTTGAGCGCTTCTATCGCACGATTGGGATTCTCACCCGGTAGGCGGGTAGGCGAAGAGCCGGGGTACGTGGCCACCCCGGCCCACATAAATCGTGCGACAGAATTCGTATACTGAGTTCTTGAAGCGTCTGAAATCAAACGTGGCGATGGTCGGGATGCTGACGCCGACGTTTGGGCTTCTTGCCGTCTTCAGCCTGGTCCCTTTCCTCTGGGCGTTCGCAACGTCCTTCTACGAGTACGAGGTCGGAGGGGAGTCGCGGTTTGTTGGACTCGCGAACTACGTGGAGTATCTCGGCGATCCCACTCTGCTCTCCAGCTTCGGCAATTTGCTCTTCCTCACCGTCTTCGGGGTGCTCATCGTGATGACCGCGCCTCTCATCATCGCCAAGCTGATCTTCTCGCTCAAGTCGGAGCGAGCCAGATACATCTATCGCGTCCTGTTCCTGATTCCCATCGTCGTCCCCGGCGTCGCCGGGATGATGATTTGGCAGGGCATGGTGTACGGCGAAAGTGGCTTTTTGAACGAGCTCCTCCGGCTTGCCGGTCGAGATGACTTGGCCAGAGGCTGGCTTACCGATCCGAGAACGGTGCTTTGGGCGATCGTCTTCATCGGGTTCCCCTTCGCGGGTGGAATCAATATTCTCATCTACTATGCCGGGCTCGCCGGCATTTCCGACAGCCTCCACGAAGCGGCCGAGCTCGATGGCGCGCGTGGCATCCGCAAGTTCCTCAAGATCGATGTCCCCTTGGTGGCGAGCCAAATCAAGCTTCTCACCATCCTCACCGTCATCGGAACGGTGCAAGGGTTCGAGGGCATGTTCATCCTCACCAAAGGCGGGCCTGGGTTCAAAACCATGGTGCCGGGGCTCTGGATGTACATGAACGCGTTTAGCTTCCAGCGCATGGGATATGCCTGCGCGATCGGCGTCATTCTGTTCCTTTTGATTCTCGGCCTCACCATCCTCAACATGCGGTATTTCCGGTCATCGGAAGACCTTACGGCGGAGCCCGCATGAGAAAAAATCGGGGCCAGTTTGCTCTCCATGCGGTCCTTATCGGGATCCTGTCGTTGACCCTGCTTCCGTTTGTGTTCGTTCTGAACAACTCCCTGCGAACGAACTCGGAGATGAATCACAGTTTCTTCGGTCTCCCGAAGCTCGGCAAGGAGCTTTTCGACGGCTACGCCTACGCCTGGGAAGTTCTGCGCCCCTACACGCTGAACACAGTTCTCGTTTGTTTGGTGACCGTAATCGGAGTGGTGCTCGTGGGGTCGGTTTCGGCCTATGTCTTTTCAAAGTGCCGGTTCAAGGGCCGTCACACCCTGTTCATGGCCGCTCTCAGCTTCATGATGATCCCCGGTGTTTTGACGCTCGTGCCCAGCTTTATGTGGGTCAAGCAGCTTGGGCTTTTGAACTCGCATTGGGTGCTGATCTTGCCCTATATGGCCGGCGGCCAACTCTTCGCGATGTTCCTCTTCAAAGGGTTCTTCGATGGCCTCCCGGGTGAGTTGTTCGAGTCCGCCCGGATGGACGGCGCCGGCCACTTCCGGCTCTATTGGCACCTGGTTCTGCCTCTGTCGAAGTCCGTCATCGCCGTCGTCGCCATCGTGAACATCTTGGGCACCTGGAACAACTTCCTGTGGCCGTTCATCACGAACTCGGATGCGAAGTACCACGTGGTCAGTTCCGGCTTGTACTTGATGAACAGCAGTCAGGTCGCGGCAAACTATTCGACGATGTTCGCGGCGTACGTGCTGGCCAGCATCCCGCTTCTGATTCTGTTTCTGTATGCCACCAAGCCGTTCATGGCGGGCGTTACGAGCGGGGCGTTCAAGGCATAAAAAGATCGGGGCCTGTTCTACTGGGACCCCGATTGAGGATGGAAGCGTACCGTTAGCGGCCTGCGCGCCAGGTGGTCCACATGGTGTCCATGCGGCTGTTCTGGCCGGAGGTGAACTGGTACTGACAGGAGTTCACGGTCGAGTTCATGAAGTTCATGGTCGGATCCGATCCCTTGAACTTCCCGCCGGTGCAAGTGTCGGGCCCCGGAACCGGGCAGCTATAGTTCGCGGCTGCGCTGGCAGGTGTGTCGCTCACATAGTCGTTGTTCGTCGAGCAACCGCCTTCATAGGTGTGAAACAGGCCAAGCCAGTGACCTACTTCGTGCACGGCCACGTCGCCAAGGTTATAGCCGCTGTAGGTGCCCCCCGGCATACAGGTGTTTCTCACGATGATGCCATCTTGCGAAAGATTGCCCACGTTCCACGGGAATCCTCCGCGGCCGCCGAGCGTGCCTTCCATGTTCTTGATATAGATGTTGAGATCGTCGGCCGAGCCTACGCGCAGCGCTGTCTTCATGGCGATTTCGTCTGCACTATTCGCGGTCGAGTTCCACCAAGCGGTGTTCGCCGTTCGATCCGTGCTCACGAAGGTGAACCGGTAAGAGGTGTTGAATCCGCCCGGGGCTTGTCCGCCGGAGTACGCCGTGTTGAGAATGGCGAGTTGGTTGGCGATGGTCGCGTCCGAGACATCTCCTTCGCCAAGATCGGTCGTGATGACGTGGACATAGACCGGAATGGTCACGCTGCCCGGTGCCTTGGCTCCCTTGGCGGCGGCCATCTTGGTTTCGATGGCGAGCTGCTCTTTGAGCGTCGGCTGGACCGTTCCGCAAACGTCGACCAAGGTCGGCGCTGGTGCGGTGATCTGGTTTTCCGCCAGTGATCCACCGCATCCGATGGCGATAGCCGTGGATAGCGCCGCGCCGACAATGGCGCATTGCATGATCTTCTGTTGTCTCATATCTCTCCCTTGGCCTCCACAACAAAGCCTTGCCCTAATCTTAGCTCTACAGTAGGGAAGTTGAGTGTGATCCACCTCACGTTTCAAAATTTTGTGCTTCGGAGTGATCCGAATGAGGCACAGGAACCGGGTCGCTTTCCCGGCGGCGCTGCAGTCGCCGCCAGATTTTCCGCGTCCCGATTCCTTCATTGCCCTCGGAAGCAAAGCCCGAACCCCGGGCCGTGCTTCCGGCTGCTTTCGAATGGCTTCTACACCTTTCGGTGTGTCTTTCATTTCGATCGCGATTGTTTCGTTGCAACTCGACGGTTCATCCGTCATCGTGCCCAACCGGTTAGGAACACGCGATTCGTTCTCACTGCCCGGCAGATAACGCGGCGCCTGCGTAACCCAATCCGTGCGAAGAAACTGACCCATCATAGGTACAGACGCACGAAGACACCAAAAAGTGTCAGAGATTTTGAGAATTTCACATTTCCCCTCTCCTTGCCGTGGATGTTCGTGCCGCGGGAGGGAGAGGGGGCAGGGGGTGAGGGTTTCCGGGATGTCGCGGGACGGGCATCCGCGACCTACAAGATGTCTGGGGCGGACGGCTGCGAAGATAACCCGCCTCACCCCTCCCTGTTCGCTTGAGGCTCACAGCCTCCCCTACGTGGGGAGGATCGATCCATTCCTCTCCTCGTAGGAGAGGATCTGTGAGCGAAGGGAACAGAGGAGAGGTGAGACGGCCTTG
>JBKJIP010000134.1:0-3202 GCA_046598515.1 Fimbriimonadaceae bacterium
CCGGATCACAGAAGCCTCTAGTTGGCCGGTGAAAGTCGAAGAGTTCTGGTTAATGGCCTACTAAGCGGCACCTGCCCACGCGCGTCCTCCGTCGTCCACGCCTGGAGGACGCCGGAGGCCAAGCGTGCCTCGACCTAGGGCACAATGAAGGGTATGGCCCTGGGCCGCATTCCCTTTGACGCCGCCGTTTTGGCCGGCGTGGTTCATGAACTCCAGCGCCTGCGGGGCGCGAGGATTCAGAACGCCTGGCAACCGGACGAATTCACTGTCATCCTCGAAATCTATCGGGGGCGATCCGACGGTGCCAAGGACGAGAACGAGAACTACCTGCTCCTGTCTGCGCATCCCGAAATGGCGCGTGTCCATCTCACCTCTCGTCGGGGCCGGAACCAAGAAGAGCCGGCGCCCTTCCTTTCCGCCTGCCGCTCGCGTTTGATCGGGCGCCATATCGACCGCATCGAGCAGATCGACGGCGATCGCGTCCTCGAAATTGAATGCGATGGACTCCTCCTCACGGGCGAGTTCATGGGCAAGCACAGCAACTTGATCGTGGTCGAGGAAGGCCGCGTGGTGGATGCCGCCAAGCGGATTGGGGCTTCCAAGAGCACGCGCATCATCCTGCCCGGCAAGCCGTTCTCGCCTCCGCCCACGGCGGCGGGCGAGTCCCCATTTCTTCGGAAGCTGCGCGAAGCCGGCCCGCTGACGCCGGGGCCCTTTTACGCGCCTGGCTTTGGCGCTTACCCTTTCGATGTATCTGTCCTCGGTTATGAGGAACTGAAGCGGGAGTCGCTGAATACGGCCCTGGACCAGCACTATTCCATTGAGGCCCCCCGCCGCGAGGCGGAGCATCTGAAGGCGACGCTTCGGGGACAACTCCGCCGTGTCCTCGAAGCTCGCCAAACGGCGATCCATGACCTGGATCAAGCCGTCGAAGCCGGCGGCATGGCCGCTCGATGGCAGCAGATGGGGGATCTTCTGCTGGCTTATTCCTGGCAACTCGAGCCGGGTCTGTCCCGCTACGAGACCGACGACTACGACGGAAATCCCATCCTTATCAAACTCGATCCGGAGAAAACTCCCGTCGAGAATGCCAACCGCTACTTCGAGAAAGCCAAAAAGGCCAAGGCACGGCTGCCTTTCGTTGCCGAGCAACGCGGCCACTTGCAGACGGAGCGGGATGAACTCGAAGGGCTGCTTTTCAAACTGGATTCCACCGACCGGCTCAATGAAATCGAAGTGATCCTCGACCGAGCGAAAGCCCGCAAGTGGCTGAATCGCCCGAACTTGGCCCAGGTCGAAAAGGAAGAGCGCCCCTACGCCGGCCACCGCGTCCGCGAAGCTCTGGGCCCTCACGGTTACACGATCCTCTATGGCGAAAACGCGGCGGCCAACGACTATCTCACGCTCCGCGTGGCCAAACCGGACGATTGGTGGCTGCACGTGCGCGGGGGCACCTCTGCCCACGCCGTGATCCCGACTTCGCGCAAGCCCGAAAGGGTGCCGCACGAGACCCTCATGTTCGCCGCGAAGCTGGTGGTTGCGAACAGCATCATGAAGCACGCCAACTACGTTCCCGTGGACTTGACCCTGCGCAAACACGTTAGAAAGCCGCGGGGATCCAAACCCGGCGCGGCCCTTTACACGCATGAGCGCACGCTCTATGTGGATTGAGATCGGTCGCTCTTAGCGCCCTGTTAGCGATATCACGGTCCTTAACGATTTCGTCGCTACACTAGTCCCATGCGACGCTTTGCTCTTTTGCTACTCTTGGCCCCGGTCTTCGCGGCCGCCCAGCAATGGTCGGAACCTCAACCGTTCGAAACCCAGCGCATCGTGCCGCGTAGCTCCCAGTTGGATACGGCGGGCCTGAATCCTCAGATCGACCATTCCTTCGTCAAGAATCTCATTCCGCCGGAGAATCCCGAGAACAAGCTGCCCGGGGGCGCAATCTCCAAGAACAGCTTCCCGCCCATGATCTCACCTATCAAGCCACTCAATTTTGGAAGCTATCCCGTCGAGGGCAAGTCCACCGCCTATCCGGGTGTCGTGGATCTGGGATGGCTTCCTCCCGATACGAGCATGGCGGTGGGCCCATCCCATATCGTCATGGTGGTGAACTCCAAAATCGCGTTCTATGCGAAGTCGACCGGCGCCGAGCAGTTCAATCAAACTTTCGATACGTTCTTCGCCGCTGAAGAGCAGTCGTCGTCTTCGCCCTTCGATCCGAAGGTGATCTACGACAAGATCGCCGGTCGTTTCTTCGTCATTGCTCTGGATGGTGCAAACACCGCAACCTGCAGCAATATCCTCCTCGCGGTTTCCGACGACAATAATCCCAACGGGACTTGGCACAAGTATCGGATCGATGCCCGAGTTGCAAGCATCTCGACGAACTGGCTCGACTATCCCGGATTCGGTTACAACAAGGACGCGATCATCATCACCGGCAACCAGTTTTATGTCGGCGGCGGCGGTTCGCCTGGTTGTCAGATCATCGTTATCCGCAAGGCTCAGGCCCTAACCGGAGCGGCGTTGGTCGTCAACTCCCATTACGACACAAATGCGGACACTTGGACGATTCAGCCTTGCGAAATGTTTGACGCGGCGCTAGCCAAGATTTACGGCGTGAACTGGGCGTATGGCGATCACACGAAGATGATGGCGTGGACCTTTGCCAACTTGACGACCACGCCAACCTACTCGAATGCCTTTGTAACGATCCCCACCTTTGACTCTCCCTACGACGCAGAGTCTACGAACAACTACTATCTCGATGCCCTCGATGGGCGCTTGATTAACGCGGTCTATCGACCAGGAAAGTTGGTGACGACTCACACCGTGAACGGCAATCCCCGAAACGCCAAAGTTCGCTGGTACGAGTTCAATGTCAATTCGACCACCAACGCCTTCACGCTGAGCCAGTCCGGTCACCTCGGCTATGCCGATGCCGACACGCATATGCCCGCGATCGGTCGCAATGCCGCTGGCGATACCGCCGTGGTGTTTAGCCGTTCGAGCGATACAATCGCCGCCGATATCATGTTCTCCATGCGAAAGAATACGGACCCGGTGAACACGATGGCCACGCCAAAGGTGCTCAGCTCGAGTCCGCGAGACCGATGGGCTCGCAGCCGGTGGGGAGATTACGCCGCCGTATGCGTCGATCCATCCAGCGACTCCACTTTCTGGGTCGCCACCATGG
>JBKJIP010000210.1:0-5025 GCA_046598515.1 Fimbriimonadaceae bacterium
TCCGGCGGATCGGGCTATCCCGGCCTCGGCGCGGGAACGCGCGTTATCCGATTCGAGCGCCGCAAGAACAAGCTGTTTATGCGCGATGTGAAGTACGACATGCGCACGAACGATGTCGGCGCGCTCGCAGCCGGCGTCCAGGCTTCGAACGTCAACCCGATCATCCGCTCCTTCGATATTCAAACCGAGGGTGCCGAGGGCAAGTCCGCGGTCATCGACGTCACCTCGCTCTTCATGAGCGATCCCCAAGAGTTTCAAGTCAAGATGCTCTTCGGTGGCGCGGGCGTTGATCCGGGCCGCAGTTACATTCAACGCACCAAGGCTTTCCCAACCAACATTGAGACTCGATCGGTCCTCACCTTCGTTGGCGGTGCGCCGCGTCCGGCCGGGCTCGGCATGCGGGGCGCTGGCGGCGGCGGCACTTCAACCGTTACGGTGCACTACAGCCTCATCGAATTGCCCGAAAAGCCGATGGTGGGCCGATACAAGGATTCCCGAATCGGCTTCTTCACGGTCGCATTCAATCTGATTCCGGACAACCGTCCGGTTAAGGCGCTCGAATACATCACGCGATTCCGACTCGAGAAGAAGGACCCGAACGCCGCCATGAGCGAGCCAGTGAAGCCGATCGTTTTCTATCTCGCCCGAGAGGTGCCGGACCGATGGCGTCCGTATCTCAAGGCCGGTGTCGAGAAGTGGGCCGGTGCCTTTGAAAAGGCCGGTTTCAAAAACGCGATCGTCTGCCGCGATGCCCCCACCGTAAAGGAAGACCCGAACTGGGATGCGGAAGACGCTCGCTACTCGGTTATTCGCTGGGCACCTTCGGATACCGCCAATGCAATGGGCCCATCCATCCAAGATCCGCGGTCAGGAGAGACGATCTCGGCGCACGTGATTTTCTGGCACAACATCATCGACCTTGCTCAAAAGTGGTACTTCGTTCAAACCGCCGCGAGCGACGCTCGCAGCCGCAAGTTGCCGATGGACGACAAGACGATCGGCGAGATGCTCGAGTACGTCTGCACCCACGAAGTTGGGCACACGCTCGGCCTTGAGCACAACTTCGAAGCGAGTTCGGTCCGTTCGATCGCACAGCTTCGCAATGCGTCGTTTATGAGGGATCACGGAGTAAGCAGCTCAGTCATGAGCTACTCGCGTAACAACTATGTCGCGCAGCCTGGAGACGGAATCTCGTTCTCGAACAACCGATTCCTCGGTGAGTACGACTTCTTCGCCATCCAGTTCGGCTACCAGCCGATTGCGGGTGCCTTCGATGCCGATCAAGAGAAGCCTTGGCTCGACACGTACTTGTCCCGCCAGGTGAAGGATCCGACTCTTCGCTTCGCGAACTACAAGTACCCGATGGACCCCACATCGCAAAGCGAGCGGATCGGCGACGATACAATAGAGGCAACGCGGCTCGGCCTGATCAATCTAAGTAGGATTGGTCAGCAGTATCTGATCCCCGCAACGTGCAAGTTCGGCGAGGATTACACGATGCTGAGCGAATACTACGACGAGATGCAGCAGCACCGTCTGATGTGGCTCATGCAGGTCATGCGGGAAGTCGGCGGGGTCGTCGAGGACAACGTGCATGCCGGCCGCGGCGCCAGTGTATTCAATCCGGTTCCCCGAGAAAAGCAGCTAAGAGCGATTCGCTTCCTCGTGAACACGGGGATGACGATGCCGCAGGGCATGATGAATCCGGATGTAATCCGAAAGATCTATCCGGGCGGCGATCTTGGCCGGATTAGTATGGTCCAAACCTTGATCATGCGCCAACTGCTCGCTGAGTCCCGCGTTCAGCGCCTGCTCGATCAGCAACAGTCCATGGGTAAGCAAGCCGTGGGCATCGATGAGCTTGTCGGCGAAGTGACAAAGGGCTGCTGGTCGGAGCTTCAGGCTAACGTCCCAGTCGTGCCGGTCTCGCGCCGCATGGTGCAACAGGCTTATCTTTCGACCATGGAAGAGCGGCTGTCGGGTGACATGCGTTCTAAGAGCGACTTCGCTTTCATTTCGAAGTCTGCCCTGAAGACGCTGGCCAAGCAGATCGACGGCGCGCTTCCGAGAGCCAAGGACAAGATGACGGCCGCCCACCTGGCGGAATCCCGCCAGTGGATCAACCGCATCATGGCCGACAAGCCGAGTGCGAAGGCGACCAATCCCATGGCCGGCATCTTCGACCTCTTCGGCGTCACGGAGGAGTGGTACGAGGAGAACAAGGACAATACCGAGATGACCGGTATCTGCTTCTCGAACCAGGCCAAGTTCATCGAGATGATGCGCCGACTCGAAAAGTAAGGAGCGCGTTGGGACTAGGGCTTGCGAGTCACACTCGTAAGCCCTCGAGGACCTCGACGAGCGCGTTACTCGACGACATACTTCTCGAGTTTATGGCGCATCTCGGCAACCAATTCGGCTTCGATGAAAATGCCATCCTCGCGATAATCGAGAGTTAGAACCCGGCCGAAGTCGTAGCAACTCTGCACCAGCCCCGACTCCGTGTAAGGCACAAGCGCCCGCACCAGAGACAGAACGTCTTTGACCTGCTCAACGATCGCCGCTTGAAACTCGTCGATGCCCTCCCCCGTTACGGCAGAGATGCGAACGGAGTTGGGCCAATCGCGGATCAGCTCCATCGTCTCCTCGTCGGACTTGACTCCCACGACGTCGTCGGTTCGCCAAGTTGAGCTGCGGCCCAACTGGAGCATGTCGATCTTGTTGAAGACCGTCAGCATCGGCTTATCCTGGGCACCCAAAACTTCGAGCGTATCCATGACGGAACCGTATTGAAGCTCCCATGCAGGGTTGCTCACATCCACAACGTGAATCACAAAATCAGCGAAGACGACTTCTTCCAGCGTTGAGCGAAACGCGGCGATCAAATTGGTGGGAAGGTTCCGGATAAAACCTACGGTGTCGGTCAAAAAGAGGCTGTATCCCTCGGGAAGATCGACCTTGCGCGTGGTCGGATCGAGGGTCGCGAAAGGCATCGCGTCCGCCAACAAATCCGTGCCCGCAAGTCTGTTCATCAAGGTGGATTTGCCCGCGCTCGTGTAGCCAACGATCGAGGCGAAAGGGAAGGGATGCTTGCGGCGCGAGGCCCTCTGCTGGTCCCGGTGCTTTTTGACTTCTTCGATCTCATCGCTCAGGCGCGAGATCCGGTCGCGCACCATGCGTCGATCGGTTTCGAGCTTAGTTTCACCCGGACCGCGCATGCCGATACCGCCTTTTTGGCGCTCGAACTTGGTGTAAACCGACATGAGCTTCGGCAACATCGTGGTGAGCTGAGCCAGTTCAACCTGCAGCATGCCCTCCTTCGTCTTCGCCCGACGAGCGAAGATGTCGAGGATGAGCTGAGTTCGATCGACGACTCGCGTCTTGAGCGCTTCCTCAAGGTTGCGCTGTTGCATGCCGCTTATTTCGGCATCGAAAATCACAACGTCGGCGTCGGTCTCCCGCGATAGCATCGCGATCTCTTCGACCTTACCCTTGCCGACATAGGTGCCTCGGTACGGCCGATCCAACCGCTGGCGAATTGTCGCCACCGGCTCCACATTGGCCGCCTCGCAAAGCCCGCGCAATTCATCCTCGACGTAGTTGTCCTCGGAATCGTCCTCGTTCACCATGACGAGGACCGCGGTCTCGATGGGCTCTTCATTCAGAGCGTCTTGACCTCTCGGCATCAAAGACAGGATACCGGAGTGAACCGAGGCTCCCTTGGGCGCAAGCAGAAATATCTGCTTTGAGTGCACCGATCGCGAATGGCACACGAATTGCAACTCTAGGTTTCAGCTCTGTTCGAGCAACCAGGAATATCGAGGGCCTGTCCCCCTCGAACCCTTCGGTTGCAGATGAAACCGGGGAGGCGTTACTCAGACGCCTCCCCTTCGTCTTTTAGCTTCCCTCCCAACGTTGTTATCGACGCGGGTATCGTATCGCTCGTGCCACTTCCGGGTCTTTAACGAAGACTTAATGAAGTGAAGGTTGTATTAACGCTATGTTGTGGTTACCCCAAGGATTTCAGCCATTTTTTGTTAATGAGTTTAAGGTGACCCCGGTGATCGAGCTTCGCGCCCGCCTTGATCGCCGCGCTGACCGCGACCTGAGCTCGCTGGGGGACGACAACCGATCTGCCCTTGAAACGAGAGCTAGAATCGGCTTCGATTTCAACGACGGCAAGACCGTTTCCGGCAAGTTCCGCTATCAATACACGCTCGCTCTAAGATGGGGACCGGCGCTGAACGACTCGGACATGAACAGCGATGTCTACCTCGCTTTCGCGGACTTCAAGCTGCCCGAGGGCACAATCGGAGCGGGCCGGCAGACCATCAACTACGGCGACAAGATCCTCCTGGAGGAATCCAACACCGGTCAGCGGTCCAAGTCCTATGACTTGCTCCGCTTCAAGACCAAGAATGTCGACGTCTGGGCGGGAAAAGTCGGCTATCACAGTATCGCGAACGACCAAGCGCGCCTTATCGGCGGCCAGGTCAAGTGGAATCTCGGCGAGAGTCTGGTCTTCTTCAAGTCCGACCGTTGGGTAACCAACGCGAACTACTGGACCCTGGATCACCGCTATGCGGGCAAGTGCGACCGGTTCACCTATGTCGCCGAAGGTGCGCTGCAGCGGGGAACACTCAACGGGCGCGAACTCGACGCCTGGCTTCTGCACGGCCGCGTGAACTTCGCCGCTAATCCCAAGACAACGGTTTTCCTGGAGGGCACCGCCGTGAGCGGCGGCGGCGACGCGAATACCACCCGCGGTTTCGATGCCACCTACGGCACCTCGCACGTCTTGCTTGGCCTCATGGACATCCAAGGCTATCGAAACCTTAACGCCCTCGAAATGGGTGTTTCCTTCAAACCGACGGCCAAAGCCGAATATCTGTTCACGATCGGCCGCTACGGCCTCCGGGATAACCGAGACGGCTGGTACGGCACCGGCGGCGGCATCAACCGAGGCCCGGGTGGACAGTTCATCGACCCAACCGGCACTGCCGGTCGGGACGTGGGCACGGAGTT
>JBKJIP010000348.1:0-3706 GCA_046598515.1 Fimbriimonadaceae bacterium
ATCATCTCCACTTTTGCCCTGCTTTACTTCAGCGGGTTCACGCTCAACACGATTTCTTTGAGCGGCCTCGCGCTGGCCACCGGCCTTATCGTGGATGATGCGATCGTCGTTCTGGAGAACATATACCGGCATATTGAACGCGACAAAAAGAGGTCGGCGGAGGCTGCCGTTAGCGGCACTCAAGAAATTCTCTCTGCTGTTTTTGCCTCGACCTTCACGGTCATGATCGTCTTCATGCCGCTGTTCCTGATTCAAGGACAGACCGGCCAGACCTTCACCCAGTTCGCCCTCGTCGTTGTTTTCTCGCTTGCCGTCTCGCTGCTCGACGCAATCACCGTCGTGCCGATGTTGGCGTCTCGAATGATCAAAGAACGGGAGGTCATGGAAGAGGCTCATCCGGAGCTTCGCGAGAAGAAGGCCGGCCCGCTGACGCGAGTCTTCGACCGGATCGGCGTGACCCTCCACTCCTGGGATTCCTCTTACCGAAATGGCCTAGTCTGGGCGCTCAAACACCGAGCGTACGTTGTGGGTGGCGCCACGCTCGCATGTCTGGGGGCGGTTTGGCTCTGGGGATCAGTTGGGCGGGAGAACCTTCCGCAGACAGACTCCGGCAACCTGAACGTAAACATTCGCTTGCCGATCGGGACCGCCGTCGAGGTCACTGAGAAGACCATGCGGCAGGTCGAAGAGATCGTCAAGAAGGAGCCGGAGATCGCGACTATGATGGTCGGCGTTGGCACCGGCGTAGGTGGTCGCGGTGGCGGTGGTGGAGGCGGTAACTCGCCCAACAACGGCTCCATGGCCCTACGCTTAAAGGAAGATCGCAAGAGTACGACCGATGAGGTCATGAAGCGGCTCCAGGCTTCGCTGAGCCGGATCGCCGGTGCCCGCGTGCAAGTCAGCCCCGTCGACATCGTCGCTAACATCATCGGTGGCCAAAACTTCGGGTTTGGCATCGACGTCTACGGTCAAGATTTGGCCGTTTTGACCGATGCTTGCCGAACAGTACAAGCAGCTCTCACCGACATTCCCGGATTGCAAAACGTGGACCTGTCCGTTCAGGACACGAACCCGGAAATTCAGTGGAGCATTGACCGTTTGAAGGCCCAAACCCTGGGGGTTACTTTCAGCGATGTCGCCGCCACGCTGAACTCGGCCACCAACGGTCAACTTTCGAGCTACTACCAGGAAGCCGGGTTCCAGTATCCGATTTATGTTCAAGTTCCGATGGCAATGCGCCTGACCGTCGAAGAGCTTTCCCAGCTTCCGATCAATGGCACCGAGACACGGGGCGAGCCGATTCTCCTGGGCCAGGTCGCCAAGGCGACGTATGGCGTCGGTCCCAACCAAATCAGCCGTCAGAACCGCCAGCGGTACATCTCTGTCGGCGGTCGCATTCAAGATCGGCCGGAGAATGAAGTCCAAGCGGACGTCGAGGCGGCGATGGCGAAAGTTCAGCTTCCCGAAGGCGTTTATTGGAGCCTGGGCGAGCAGCAGAAGCGGCGGGACCGCGAGTACGGCGATCTCGGCATGGCCGTCTTTCTGGCCATCGCTCTGATCTATATGCTCTTGGCGACCCAGTTCGAATCGTTCGTTTACCCGCTGGTCGTTCTGACTTCCGTTCCCCTGTGCGCGATAGGATTGGTCCTCGCGCTGTTCATAACGGACCGGTCGTTTGGCTTGACGGCGTTCATCGGATTGCTGATGCTTATTGGCATTGTCGTGAAGAACGGAATACTTCTCGTCGACTACACGAACCAATTGCGTAGCCGAGGTATGCCTCGAGATGAGGCCATTTTGACGGCGGGCCCCACCCGGCTTCGTCCGATCTTGATGACTTCGGCGGCGGCGATCCTTGGCATGATGCCTCTCGCCACGGGCATCGGCAGCGGCTCCCAACTCTACGTTCCGCTCGCAACGGCGGTTATCGGCGGGTTGATCACGTCGACGATCTTGACCCTCTTCATCGTCCCCACGGTATACACACTGTTCGATGATCTGGGTCGAAAACTCGGCCGTTCGGATCGCGATCTGAGCCGGGCGACGATCGTCGAGCCCAGCATCGAATCCGCCGAGAAGACCCCGGTGGAGCCGAGGGTTTAGACGCTTGTTCGACCTGGTGATCTTCGACTGCGACGGCGTCCTCGTGGATAGCGAGCCCATCTCCATCCGCGTGGACGCCATCGTTTTGAACGAGCTCGGCTGGCCGCTGACCGAGGATGAGATCATCGAGCGATTCGTTGGACGGACGTCGGGCTACATGCTCGGCGAGATCGAAAAGCACCTTGGTCGATCGCTGCCGGAGGATTTCGATATCGAGTCGAGCGACCTGTACCGCCGTGAGTTCGAGACTCATCTTAAGCCCGTGCCCGGAATTTTGGAGGCGTTGGACCAGATCAAGATTCCCACCTGCGTGGCGAGCAGCGGCTCGCACGAGAAGATGAGGTTTACACTGGGGCTGACGGGCCTGTATTCTCGCTTTGAGGGTCGAATCTTCTCCGCTTCCGAAGTGTCCCTCGGGAAACCCGCTCCTGATTTGTTCCTTTATGCAGCCGAGAAGATGGCGTCGCCCCCGAGCGCTGCGCCGTGGTCGAAGACAGCCGCTTCGGCGTCGAAGCGGCGCGAGCCGCGGGCATGCATGCCTTCGGGTTTACGGGGAGCGTAACGGGCGCGGCGGCGTTGGAGGGTCCGAACACGACTGTGTTCGGTGACATGCGCGAATTGCCCGGATTACTGTCCCAAGCGCTCCATTAGGCTACTTCCCATGTGCTGAATTCCTCATCCCAGGTGAATCGATGTCGATTTGCCGCCACCCAAGGGTCACATTCAAGGGCCACCTCGGCGCTGTCAACGCACTCTTGAATCAGGGCCTCGGCCCGGTCATTGCCAAAGAACTGGATGGGATTCCCGTCGTGCTGCGCTTTGACCACGAGGTCGTTCGAGCGGACAAGGAGATCGAGAATTTCTTCGGTGGCATCGAACAAATCGCCGCCGTCATGCTTTGTAGGTTTGAAGTCGTACTCCGAACCTCGATCGCGGCTCCAGATGGCGACCCAGTTGTCCTTCAGGAGGACCTGCTCCAGTTCATCGGATGGAAGCAGGTCGACGTTTTGGACGGCGAAGGCCCGCTGCCTTTCGAGTCCGCCGGGGCCATGACTGGCCGACATGCGTCCTGCAACCAAGCAGTACCACGCCTCAACCTGACGACCATACGCCTCGGGATAGGAGTCAAAGAACGGAATGCCGCCCTCAGAATCGGACAGGAGCGCGAAGCCACCCGACTCAAGGATCTTCCTGAATACGGCCGTGTAGGGTGTCATCCACTCGTCGCCGGGCGAATCGAGGAGAACATTAAACCCGCCAATGCAGCGCGTTTCGTTTCCGAATGGCCCGACATCTCTTAGTAGCTTCAAATCTCATCCCTTGATAGTCGATACGCTGAGGCCACGAAATCCCTCAGAAAGGCTCGACCATCGAGCTCACTTCTTCGGCACTCATTTCGTGAGGGTCATTTCCCCCAGGTCATAGCCCAAGGCAGACACTTCATAGACGACTTCGTCCTTGTTCGCGCTGATCACTCTTAGAGCGACCGAGTTCTCGGTCATAGCCTCCACCGCAGACGGAACCCGAGAGGAGGCTATGACCGAGAACTCGGTCGCTCTAAGAGTGATCAGCGCGAACAAGGACGAAGTCGTCTATGAAGTGT
>JBKJIP010000361.1:0-4352 GCA_046598515.1 Fimbriimonadaceae bacterium
CGCGTGTCTCGCGCTATTCGCCGCCGTTCAAGCTGCCCAGGCCGCGGACATTTTCTCTTGGCGCTACTACCGCCCCACTAACACTGGCATCCAGGGAGATTCCTGCGAAGCTATCCATATCGACCCCGATACGAATCCGTGGATCAGCGGATATCACGAAGGATTCGAGGAAGGCGGCATCGCCAAGTTCCTTGTCGCGGAGAATCGTTGGTTCAACGTCTCCAATGTCGACTATCCGGAAATCGGTCATCCCGATTTCACCGGCATCTCCCGGGTCTCGGATATCGATAGCGATGCTGCCGGAGGGCTCTGGATGTCGACCGGACGCGGCGGACTCTACTACAATCCGGCCATCGGGCCGAGCTCCCTGCGGCGATTCGGGGCGGATAACTCCCCGATTCACGGGGGATGGAACAAGGGGGTCGAAGTCGCTCCCGACGGCTCCGTCTGGTTCTCGTCCTATTCGACCGCCTGGGGCGGCGGCGGCATCGCCAAGTACATCCCCTCGACCAATCAGTGGCAGACGTTCGAAAGCTATGGCGGCGGTCCGCTCGCCATCCAGCCGAGGCCCGGGGGCGGGTACTACGTCTGGACGATGCTCAACATCGAAGCGGCCCGCTTCGACAGCACGACCGGAACCTGGACCGTCCTACCCAAGGCGACCGGCAATCCCGCTGTCCTTCCGGGAAAGAATCTGACCGATTCGGCCGGCAACACTTGGATGTACCGCTGGACGGATGCGACGATGAATGAAATGGTCATCGATCTCCGCCGGCCGAACGGCACTTGGGTCGGCGTGCCCGCCGCCCCCTTTGACGTACCTTTCAACAACGCATCCTGCCTGCGAGCTTTCGATCCCGACCGCGTCTTTGTGGTGGATGGTGGCGGTCAGGCTTATCGCTTCAACGGAGTTAGCTGGACCTCACTGGGCAGTTGGCAAAACTCGGTGTACAACTACGACGTCGACGTCGACGCCGACGTCAATGGCAACGTTTGGGTTTGTGGTTCGGGCGGCGCCGCTCGCCGCGATGCCGCGACGGGGATCTGGCAGCGATACCGCGTTACGAACACCAGCCAATACGATTTCTTTAACAATGACTTGACCTTGGACGCCAACGGCGGGCTCTATGCCTGCGCGAATGCCGCTTCGGGTTACGGCGGAATGGTCAAATTCGACGGTCTGCGCTGGACGGGTGTCAATAACCACCACTACGGCCTCGGCATCGACTGGCCATTCCCGACCGACAACACTTCCCGTGTTTACATTCGGCCCTCGAACGGCCAGTTGGTGTTGAATCCGATGTTCAACGGCCTGCACAACTTCGACGGCTCGACGTGGACCGACCTTAACGTCGGCAATGACAGCGTCAACGACATTATCGAGGACTCGCAGAATCGGCTTTGGACGAGCCACTACGGAAAGTTGCTTGTGCGAAACGGCACGACTTGGACCCAAGTGTCTGATCTGGGCGCCTACAAGCTCAAGAAGGACCCGAATTTGCCTGGCACGATTTGGGCGATGGGGGACACCACGCTCACCCGGACAAACGGCACGACATTCTACTCACCCAGCATCACCGACTTCCCCGAGCTCGACCCTCAGAGCGATCAGTTCAAGGGCTTCGCGGTCGTGGCCGACGGAACGGTATGGATCGGCGCGTACACGGTCAACCTCCCGAACAACAGTGCTTTAATACACCTCAATCCGGCGACCAGTGCCTACACGATCTACGAGGAGGGTCAAGGGTGGCAATTCCCCGGAGAATATGCGATGCCTTTGACCGCCACCCCCGACGGTAAGGTTTGGATGCAGTACGACTCCGACTTCTTGACCGCACAGCGCGGAATGTTCTGGTTCGATGGCACGAATATGGGCACTTTCCCGGCCCCAGCCGGCGGCGAGCCGCAGTGGGGCGGTCTGCCTCACGCGGGGATCACAGATTGTGAAGTGCGACCGATCTCAAGCGGCTATGAACTTTGGCTCAGTTGCGCCAGCCGTGGAATCGCGGTTCTAACCGTCACCAATGCAACCCATGCCGTAACGGGATGGGTGAAGCAAAACGGGGCCACGGTTCCGGGCGCCACCGTGCGTTTGATGCAGGGAGCAAATGTGATCTCGACGGGAACCCCCGACAGCGCCGGTAACTACCGAATCGACGCCGCACCGGGATCCTACACCCTGGTTCCGGCCCACGCCGACAAGCACTTCTTCCCCGCCACCCGATCCATCACGGTCACCGGCCCCGTAAGCGCCCAGAACTTTACGGCCGCAAACATCGGACCTGTCTCGATCACGTGGCAGTATCAGCCGGTGGTCTACAGCGACCAGAGCCGAATGGGAACGCTAGGGCTGAACGCGGTGACGCCCGTCGATCGCGACATCACGATGTCGGATAACAGCTTCCGCCTCACCTCGCCGATCAAGGTGAGAGTGCCCGCCGGCCAGCGAACGGCGAACTTCTTCGTCTACGGCGTGGCGGTGACCGCCGACGTGCTGTGCACCGTAACGGCGACCCACCAGGGCTTGACGGCCACGGCGAACATCACCGTTCGACCAAAACCGGTTCTGAGCACGATGACCCTAGCTTTGACAACCGTCAAAGGCGGTCGCGGAGTCACGGGAGCGGTCACCATCGACAAACCGGCCATCGGCTCGATGGCGCTGACGCTCACCTCGAACAACCCGGCGGTCTCAACGATCAGTCCAAGCCCCACCGCCTTCGCCAATGGGACCTCGACCAAGTCGTTCTATTGCCGAACCTTCCCGGTGGCGTCGAATCAGATAGTGACCTTCACCGCCACGTTCTCGGGCAGCACGAAGACAGTGAACCTGACGGTTACGCCCTGACCGGCCACTTCCCCTCTCCTTGCCGCGATGTTTGTGCGCGGGAGGGAGAGGGGGCAGGGGGTGAGGGTGTTTTCCGCGGGCCACCAAGCCCAAGGTCAAGCCTGAGTTACCCGAAAAGGATGGGGCATGTGGTGAGCCGAAGCACCCGGAACCCTCATCCCCCGACCCCTTCTCCCTAATCGGCAGCTTCCCCTCTCCTTGCCGAGGATGACCGTGCCTCGGGAGGGAGAGGGGGCAGGGGGTGAGGGTTTCTCCGCGGGCCACCAAGCCCAAGGTCAAGCCTGAGTTACCCGAAAAGCAGGGGGCATGTCGCGAGCCGAAGCACCCGGAACCCTCATCCCCCGACCCCTTCTCCCTAATCGGCACGAACATCCGATCAAGGAGAAGGGGGGCCACTTACCATTGGGCAGGGGGTGAGGGTTTCACCGCGGGCCACCAAGACTGTAACATAGCCACATGAAGCAAAGGCGGAACCTTTCGGATCGGGCGATTGAGCTCGCTCGAGAGGCGAGAAAGGATCCTTCCGTCGCCGAAACGCTCGTCTGGAAATGGCTCCGCGACCGAAAGCAGGAGTTCAAGTTCCGCCGCGAATACCCGATCGGTCCCTTTAGGCTCGACTTCTACTGTGCGGCGGCAAAACTCGGCGTTGAACTGGACGGAGAACAGCACGACGCTGACCGCGATGCCAAACGCGACGCCTTCATCGAGGGCCTAGGCATCGCCGTTTACCGGATCCCGAACCGAGCGTTCTTCCTGCTGGATCGAGAGGAATACGTGGACCACCTAAGCCGCGTCTTGGAGTTGTGTCGGGAGCGAACCGGCCAATCAGAGTCCCGGAACCCTCATCCCCCGACCCCTTCTCCCTAATCGGCACAAGCATCCGATCAAGGAGAAGGGGAGTCCCCACTTCCCAGGGGGCATGTCGTGAGCCGAAGCAACCGGAACCCTCATCCCCCGGCCCCTTCTCCCTAATCGGCACGAACATCCGATCAAGGAGAAGGGGGGACGGGCTAGGCCGTATAATCATCTTATGGCTGACCGTGTTCTTGTGTTCGATACAACCCTTCGCGACGGCGAGCAATCGCCGGGCGTGCACTTGAATATGGCGGAGAAGCTTGAGATTGGGCGGTCGCTGGTCGAACTCGGCGTCGACATCATCGAAGCCGGATTCCCTATCTCCTCTCCGGGTGACTTCGAAGCCTGCGCCATGCTGGCGCGCGAGCTCAAGGGTGTCCAAGTCTGCGGTCTCACGCGTGCCCGTGAGAACGACATCGATGTCGCGGGCGAAGCCTTGAAGGGAGCCGAGAATCCGCGGATCCACACCGGGCTTGGCGTCAGCGAGAACCATCTGGTCAACAAGCTCAAAATGTCCCGCGAGCGCGCGCTCGAAGTCGGCGTCAATGCCGTAAAGCATGCCCGCAAGTACACGGACAACATCGAATACTTCATGGAAGACTCCGGCCGGGCCGACAAAGATTACGTTTACAAGGTCGTCGAAGAGGTC
>JBKJIP010000442.1:0-2910 GCA_046598515.1 Fimbriimonadaceae bacterium
ATCTTCGCCTCGATCTCATTGATCCGGCGTTCGGCCAGTTCGGGAACGCCGATCGCTTCCTCGGCGACCTCTTCTTTTAGAGCCTGCAGTTCATCGGCAACGGAGCCGGTGCCAGCGGCGAACGAGACCTTCATCTCGAATTCGACACCCTCGCTGCGGCCGATCCAGTTGCGCTGGAGTGCCTTGACGCCTTCGGGCCAATCGATGGTGTCCAGATCGTCGATGAGCCGCTGGGCATAGTCCGTGATCTTGAAGAACCACTGCGGAATCGCTCTCTTCTCGACTTCAGTGCCGCACCGCTCGCAGCGACCGGCCACGACTTCTTCATTGGCCAACGCGGTTTTGTCTTTAGGGCACCAGTTCACTTCTGCGCTTGCTCGATAGGCCAGCCCACGCTCGTAGAGCTTTTCGAAAATCCACTGCGTCCACTTGTAGTAGGTGGGGTCGGACGATTTAAACGAGCGGGACCAGTCGTAGCTGATGCCGACCAGATTCATCTGGTCGATGTAGCGCCCCGCGAATCGGTCGATCATGATCGCGGGGTGGGATTTCTCCTTGATCGCCGCATTCTCGGCGGGGAGGCCAAAGGCGTCGAAGCCCATGGGGTGCAGCACGTTGTAGCCCTGCATGAACTTGAACCGAGCGAGAACGTCACCGGGCACATAGTTGCGGCAGTGACCCACGCTAAGGCCCGCTCCGCTAGGGTAGGGGAAGAAGTCTAGGCTGTAGAATTTCTTGCGTCCAGCTTCTTCTCGCGTTCGGAACAGATCGGCTTCGGCCCAACGGTCTCGCCATTTCTGTTCAAACGCCGCGGGTTCATAACGCTCGGGCATAGTGGATTTTACACTCAACAGTGCCTTGTTGACTTGACGCCGCCGGGATGCCGGGCCGTGATCCTCCAACAAGCGGCTAGGTAACCTTAGTCACGTATCGTTTGGCGGGCTAATTCTCGGTCGAGGATAGGCAATGTCGGACTAGACGTCCTCTATTCAGGCATTTAACTCGCGAAATCAAGACGCTACTCTACTTTTCAAGCTCATGCGTTGCCCATCGCACTTTCGCCGTCAAACATCTCTAAAGCGGGGATACAATGGGATTTCCGCGGGGGATGGACCAAGAATGAATCAAGCTCTCGACCGCCTTCCGGCCCTTGTTTGCAATGGCCGAAACTTGGATTTTGCGTTGCTGACGACGAACGCGGATTTGGGGGCGGTTCGGATCTGCACGAGCCCGAACGGTCGGCCCATTGTCCTCGACGAGTGCCCCGAGGCTTCGGTTTTGGACGAAGTTCGCTTAGAAAACCGGGTGTTTTCACTCACGTTGCTCATCAGGCGTATTAACGACGACTGCATCGAATCCGCCGTCGAGTGTATGCGGGATGCGGCCTCCATCCGTGAGGAACTGCAGAAACTCACCGATGGTGAACACTTCGTCTGCTACGTCGTGACCCACTTCAACTCGTGGCCGGCGGCGGAGCTGACCGTCTTTATCGGGGGCGACTGCTATCGTTCCGGGGCGAACATCGTGAGTCTCGCCAGCGCCTTCCAAAGAACACGAGATTTGGCTCACGCCATGGTTCGAAAGTCCGTCATGGTATTCCCCGATATCCCGGTTCTGCACGGGGGCAAGAAGGGGGAGTGGATCGTCGTCGACAAGCAGGGTCTGAAGGTAGAAGGCCTCTCCGACCGGGCGATCGTAGCCCTCGGAACCCTGGTGATTCCCGAAGGAATCGGCTTTATCAATGCTCTCAAAGAGCAGTGGGCGAAGGAACGAGGCATCTACGCGGATTTCCCAGCCATCAATGTCATGCGTCCCGACACGGCATCGCCCGACGTGATGTCCGGCCCGAACTGGGCTGAAATGTGCCAAGTCTGGAGCGATCGGGGACGACCTTTGGATCAAGTCACCTGTCTCCCCGCTTCTTTGGGTGGGCCCAAAGTGCCGTCATCTCATCCCACCGCATACGGAGTAGTGACGACCGCCCTAAAAATGCGGGCCGCACGATTTCCAGAAAAGAGCATCGCCGACACCAGATTCCTCCTCGAGGCGCTGGGCGGAGTCGGCACCATCGCCATCGCGCGGCTGCTTGAACTTGGGGCGAACCCGGCCAACATCACCGGATTTGATCGCTCGGAAGAACGGTGTGCCGTAAACGCGGCAAAGGGAGTTAGAACTGTCTGTTCGATGAGCGGCGACTTCTACCGCAATCTGAATCCAGCCACCGACACTTATGATGTTTGGATCAACAACGGGGAGGGCGACAACACCACCCCAGATGAAGTGCGGAGGCTGCTCGATTGCGGAGTCCGCGTCTTCTGTGGCGGCGCCAACAATTTCCTGCAAGAGAAAACCAAGTCCGTCTCTCTCAACGCCATTTTTGAAGGCGGGGGATGGGCCTGGCCGGACGAGGCCGCAAGCGGCGGCGGTTGGACGTTGGCGGTGATCGATGTCATGACGCGCGCAAGGGGATTGCGAGCCGACAGCGAAGAGGCCAAGCAACTGATCGTAGGCACGATAGAAAGCCGCAACGCGGCGCTGGTCGACTCGGTCCTCGCCCGTGCCGGAAGCAATCCGGATGGAAGGTCCATTTGGAACGCGGTTCATGAAGTAATCGATCAGCGGGAAGCCAAGGCCATCGCGATGCACTTGACGCCGGAAGAAATCGCGTCGAGAGCGGATGTTACGACATGGAATCTGTCGTAAAGGACGAGGTCCCTCGCTGAACCGCGGGAGCGATTCCCGATTTCTAGCCCGGGGTAGAAGCGAAGCGACACCCCGGGTGGGGGCGTTGAACCCAAGCACCCCGGCAGGGGTGCCAGAATCTCGGGATGTCATCGACGTACATTTCTCTTCACGTCCACGTCGTGTTCGCCACAAAGAATCGAAGACATGCCTAGATAAGGCGTGGAG
>JBKJIP010000417.1:0-4206 GCA_046598515.1 Fimbriimonadaceae bacterium
ATCTCATTCTCCTCTCTCGCGTGAGTGCAATGAATAGAAGAACGGTCGAGCCCGAGTGACAACCGATAAGGCGCATGGCCCCGCCAATAAGAAAACCAGAAGATTACAGCCGACCCCCGCAGAAGGACGGTTAGGGATTGGGCGGCAACTTGTACGTGAGGATCATCAAGGCGTAACCCGGCTTGGACGTGTCCGCCTCAGCCTCACCTTCGACCACCGCATACTGCCCCTTGGTCGTGGCGATCGTGTATGTGCCCTTCTTATAGATCATCACGTACTTGGGGTCCACCTTGGCTCCCTGCTTTTTCGCCTCGGGAATGGCGACCTTGTCCCGGAAGTCGATGATCTTGCCTTCGCAGTTGTAATAAGCCCGGATTTCTTCGCGGTGAACCTCTTTGCAGCCGTTCGTGACGTAAGCGTCCGCGCCCGGAGGAAGGTTCTTGCCACAACCCACGATGGCGAACAAAGCGATGACGGCCAAGCCTATGCGCATAACAAACCCGTGATGAGTATACGTGTGTTTATCCAGAATCCCAAGCAGTTTTTTCAGGGCTTCAGTTCGCTGGCCACGCGACGATAGGCTTCCCGAAATGAGATGCCTTCGGACTGCACGAGGGCAAAGGCTCGTTCAGCTGAGTGGAGTTCAGGCGACATAGCTCTCTCGCAAGCGGCCGTATCGAACTCGATCGCGCTAAGGGCACGGCTCATGACTTCCAGACAGTCGGTCGTGCGATCAATGAGGCGGAACAGCGGTTCTTTGATGAGTTGCAGGTCGCGATGGTAGCCGCTCGTCATCTTCGCCGTGAGAGCGAGGATGGCCTGGAGATCGGCGGGAGCTTGGGACGAATGGGCTCGCACGAGTTCGAACACGTCTGGGTTTCGCTTCTGGGGCATGATCGAGGAGCCCGTGGTGAAAGCATCCGGGAGTTTCACGAAGCCGAACTCGGTGGCGTTGTACAGACACAGATCGGCGGCCAGACGGCCGAGGTCCTGCAAGATGAGGGTTAATCCGAAGGCAAGAGCGCTTTCCGCTTTTCCTCTAGAAAGTTGGGCCGATGTGACAGGTTCTTGGGTGGTTCGAAAGCCTAGTTCCTCGGTGGTTGCGTCTCGATCTAGTGCTAATCCGGGCGTGCCGTAGCCAGCGGCGGAACCCAAAGGGTTTTGCTCAATGAGCACGGAGGCCGTTTCTAGAGCTTGGGCTGAAGATCGTATCTCAGCGGCGAAGCCTCCGGCCCAGAGGGCGACGGAACTCGGCATTGCTCTTTGAAGATGCGTGTAGCCCGGCAACGGTGTCGTATCGCCTTGAAAGCGATCGAGGGTAATAGCCACTTCTTCGGCCCCGGCCTTGGCCTCCGTTAGGGCTTGGCGCATGAAGAGGCGCATAGCGACGAGAACTTGGTCGTTGCGGGAGCGTCCAAGGTGGAGCTTGCCGCCCAGGTCTCCGAGCTTCTCCGTTAACCGCCCTTCAAGTGCCGTGTGACAGTCTTCCTCTTCGAGGCTGATCCCCCACTTTCCCGCTTCATGGGCTTTTCCGATCTCATCTAAGCCTTGGCTGAGTTTGTCGGCCTCACCTCGGGTCAGGTAGCCCTTCGTAGCGAGCATGTTCGCGTGGGCTTTGCTGGCGCGGATATCGTGAGACACGAGCCGCTCGTCGAGGCGGAAATCCTGACCCACTGTGAATCGCAGGATCAGTTCGTCGGTGGCCTGACCTTTATCCCATAGTCGCGAACTCATGAATCAATCTCCTATAAAATGCGGCGCCTTCGATGAGTTCGGACTCGAGCACGAACTCATCGGCGCTGTGCGAGCGGGCGGATATGCCGGGGCCGCATTTGATGGCGGGCCGGCCTTTGAAGAAAACTTGGTCGGACATGGTGGGGCTTGAGAATGTTTCCCTGGCCCCCGCCTTACGGGCGGCTTGCACGATCGTGGCAGCCGGGTCGCAGGCGTAGGGTTCTAGTCTGGTTGACCGCTCCCTCAGTTGGAGGCCGCTTGTTTGCCGAATCAATTCCGCGACTTCCGCATGAGTTAGTCCGGGAACGGTTCGAACATCTATCACGGCCACCGCTTCGCCGGGTACCTGATTGTGGGTTTGAGCGCCTCTAAGTTGGGTGGGCTGGACAGTGGTTGGTCCGAGCTCTGGGTGGGACTCGCCGGGCTGGAGACCTTCCAGTTTTGTGAGGCCGTCAGCCAGTTCGAAGATAGCGTTTTTCGCACCTAGTCTCGTCGCATTCGCGGCGTGACAGGCGTCGCCGGTGGCGAAGAGTTCCAGGATCATGAGGCCCTTCTGGGCGATACCGATTTTCAACTCCGTCGGCTCGCCGACGACGATGCCGACGGGCTCCCAACCCTGCTCGAGAAGCCAGGGCCAAGCGACCTCAGTGCCCCGTCCTCCGGTTTCCTCCTCGGGGACGAGCATCAGGCAAATCTCTCCGGGTCCCTCATGACTGAGAAGCGCTTCGATCATGGCGGCACCGCTGGCTTTGGCGTCGTTCGACCCGAGGCCGTAGATTTTGTCGTCGATGGTTTCGACCTGCCATGGGTCGCGGGTCCATGCGTCGTTCGGAGGGACGGTATCGAGATGGGAGTTGAGGAGGATGCGGCGGCCCTCGCCTTTCCAGGCGAGAACGTTGTTCTCGAATCGGGTGGTTTTGACTTGGTGGTCGCGGAGGAGCGCCTCGACCTTGTCGGCGATGGCGGTTTCGTTGTGGGAGATGCTGGCGGTGCTCACCAGTTCGCGGTGGATTTCGAGGAGCCTCATGCGTTGGCCCCACGGTTAACGATCGCAGGGACCACCCTTTGCGTCTTTGCGCCTTTGCGTAATCTTGTTTCCCTTTTGCCTTGCCAGGTGGGGATTACGAAGTTAGTTTTCACGCAAAGGCGCAAAGGCGCAAAGAGTGAGGTGCTCCGCGGTGATGCGGGGCACGATGCATCCCCGCCCTTCCTTGGGACGTGGGGAGACACTCTCACTTCAGGAAGTCCTCTTCGGGCGATAACGTCTCTCGATTTTCCACGACGAGCGTGCCGCAGCCTTGATTAGTTAAGACCTCGAGCAGCAGGCAATCGGGGGTCTTGTAGCCCACGATATGCACGCGCTCGACCCCGCCTTCCAGCGCACGTCGAATCGCGGTGGCTTTGGGGAGCATGCCGTCTTTTAGGGAGCCGTCCTTGTCCAGCGCACTCAACTCGGTTAGGTCGAGATAAGCGATCAGAGAGGACGCGTGCTTCGGGTCCCTTAGGATACCGGTGACGCCGGTGACCAACAGTAGCTTCGTCGCGCCCAATGCGATCGCGAGTTCGGCGGCCACGGTGTCGGCGTTGGTGTTCAAAATCTGGCCCGAATCGTCGGCGGCGAGGGGGCTGATGACGGGTAGATAGCCGTCATTGAGTAGGTCGATCACGATCGAAGGGTCGATGCCGGTGACGTCGCCCACGAACCCGAAGTCGGCGATGGAGCCGTCCCGCATGGTCATCGGCGCTCGTTTCTTCACTTGGAGGAGACCCGAATCGATGCCAGAGATGCCGACCGCAGGAATCTCCATGCTTCGGCATGCGGACAAGATGGTTGCCTGCACCTCGCCGTTCAGGGCCAGGATCGCAGCCTTCAAGGCGGTTTCGTCGGTTACTCGCCGGCCCTCGATCTTCACGGGCTCGACGCCGAACTGCTGTGAGATAGCGGAGGCTTGGGGGCCGCCGCCATGAACGACTACGAGCTGAATTCCCAGCGTGTGCAGCGTCGCGATCTGCTCGAGAATCGGGCGGGCCGCTTCCTGATTCTCCAAGGCTTCGCCGCCGATCTTGACGACGAATAGTTTGTCGCGATAGAGCTTCAGATAAGGGATCGCGCGTTTCAGGGCATCGAGGGGTGAGTTTCTCATGAGTTCGCAAGGGTGGCGAGGATTGCCTTTTGGACATGGAGCCGGTTCCCGGCTTCTTGGATCACGACGCTGCGGGGGCCGTCGAGGAGTTCGTCGGCAATTTCCACGTTCCGCCGGACCGGAAGGCAGTGCATCAGTTTGGCATCGGGCTTCGCGGGGCGGAACCAGCTTTCCTCTGCGCACCAAGCCCGCAGATCCGCTCTCGCCGATGCTTCGGCTTCGGGCTGTCCGTATAGGTCGGCCGATGACCAGGATTTGACGTAGACGGCTTCGGCTCCATCGAAAGCTTCGTCCCGATCATTCGTGACCCGAACATTCTCCAGACCGG
>JBKJIP010000335.1:0-8646 GCA_046598515.1 Fimbriimonadaceae bacterium
CAACGCCACGCGCACTTCGCGCATCGCATCGTTGATATCGGCTTCCGTAATCTTGCCGCGGCCGCGAAGTCCGGCGAAGATATTCGCCATGCGGCGCGTTAGGGTGTCGAGCATTGCTTAGAGTTTACTGGCTACGACCAGGAGGGCGGGGATGGATCGGGCCCCGCCTTCGATTTCCGACTAGAAAGGCGGGCGGGGATGCATCCCCGCCCCTCCATGGAAGTCTGGGTTAGTTGACTTTGCTGACGCTGCCGATGCCATCGGCCTTGGTTTTCGCCTTCGCATCGCCCTTGTACTCGATGCTGCCCACACCGGTGGTGGTAGCGTCGAGCGTCTCCGAAGCCGAAACCTTGGCGCTGCCAACTCCGCTGACTTCGACCTTAACGATTTTCGCCTGCAATCCGAAAGCATCCAGGCTGCCGACTCCGGCAACTTCGGCGTTGAAGTCATCTGTCTTGCCGGCGAGCTTCAGGCTGCCGACGCCGGTGAGATTCGCTTTGAAGGTCTTTCCGTCGATACCCGTCACTTCCCCGCTGCCAACGCCTTCGAGATTGAGTGATTCGAGTGTGGGAACCGTCACTCGGTAGACGAGTTTAGTCGGACTGATGTCCTCCTTGGTTTCCATCGTCAGCATCCCGTCCTTTACTTCGTTGGTCAGGAGGGCCAAGATGTTATCGTCGGTCTCGATCTCGACGTTCTGCTTCCCGCCGACGGTCACGATCAGTTCACTGACGGACTCGTGAGAAATGGCCTTGAATTCGGCGAAGCTAAGCGTCTTCTTGACGACCTTCCCCGATCCCTTCACGCCGCTGCCGCCGATATGAAAGTGGCCGCAGCCCGCCATGGTAGCGGCGACGGCGATAAGCAAGAGTGTACGCATGTGTTTAGCATAAGGCATGCCGGGGCGAAGGTCCTAGGGACTTGGAACTAGTTAGTTACGAGTGGTGAGTTACGAGTGACGTGCACGCGCAAACGAGCCTACGACACGTGGCCAACCATATGCACACACCTCCGCGTTTCGACCGGGACGGTCGAACTACTCATGACCGGGACGGTCATGCTACTTGGGGGCGGGAGGCGGCTGGCCGCCGTTTCGGCCGCCTTGGCTCTTCATGTTCTTGTAAGCCTCGCGCATCTCTTTGATCTGCTTCTCGTACTCTTCCTTGAAGGTCGCCGGCAGTTGGCTGCGGGTGATGACTTGGTTGTCCTTCATCTCGTAATCCCACTGCTGAAGTTGATACATGAGGCTTCCACCGAACTGGAAGTCGAAGGAGTAGGAAGCGCGGGTCGCCATCTTGAAGCGATCTGGCAGCTTGGACTCCTGAGCCCATGGGAACAGGTCCGGTCGCTCTTCCATCGCTACCTGCGAAGCCAGTTCGCTCGCGCCCAGCGGATAGGCGAATCCGGCGGCGGGGATAACCACGGGATCCTGCATGAGCGTCAACCTAACCTGGGTGTTCCCCGGGATGCCGTTCGGCAATCTTTCTGTCGGATCGAGGCACGGGTTGAAGGCGATCGCTTCCCCGTTTTGATCCGTCGTCGGAATCTCATCGAACGAGCCAATCTGGATCGATGGCTGCTTGTAGACCAGCTTTGCGAGTTCCCGCTGAGCTTCGGCGGGGAGGGATTGGAAGTTGACGACCTTGTTCGCCATCTGCTGCCTTCCCTGCTCGCCGAGGTAGCCATAGAAGCGGTTCGCTTCCCAATTGCTTAGATCGTAGCCCGCGAGAAAACCGCCGAAGAACGAGTAGAGCGTCTGGACATAGAAACTGTCATATCCCGGATTGGCGCCCTGGTCCATCGAGAACTTGGCGATGTTGCCCAGATTGATGCGGCCCTGCTGATACACGGTCCGGATAAGCTGGCCATAAGCAGTTCGGTTGACTCGGCTGAGGCGTGCATCGCTCGGGCGGGCCGGCCTCCCCAGGAGCCAACCGTCTTTGTCGGTGATCGTCATCACAGACATATCTTCAAGTTGTTTGAACAACTGCGAAGCCTTGATCGCGCCCCCTTCGTAGAGGTAAGCGTTGTCCGGAACAAGAGCGATGATCGGCTTTTTCTTGTCGGCGGCAGCGCCGATCAGGAGTTCGGAGATTCCGTAGCTCAGCGGATCGTATTGCTCGGGGTTCATCACCTTCGATTTCAGAGGCTCTTGAACCAGGTCAAGCCCACCCTTGCTGCCGTCCGCGCCCCTTGATGCCAGCGCATAGTAAGTCTTCGATTCGTCGCTGATCTTGATGACCGTCTCGTTCTTTTCGATCTGAGGGTCGACGGGCGTTTCCTTCTTCACGCCGTCTTTGACCGGGCCATTGAAGACCTCTTCGCCGAACTCCATACCGCTGAGGTTCGTGCTATTCGAAGCCAAAACCGCTCCGCGCTGGTCGATCACTTGAGCCTCGATAGAAACATTGTCACCGGCGTAGCGAGTGCAAGCGAGGATTAGCTTGCTCGGCGTGCCCCGGGAAAGGAAACCGCCGATCGTGCCCGTGAACATGTCCTGCTGCTCACGTGGGAACCGCGCCATGGCCGCGTTGAGCATGCTGAACTCTTGTGCAAACTGGGCAAGCCCTCGCTGGGCGATATTGCCGAGCGGCCGCTGCATCCGGTTCGGGTTTGTCGAGAAGACGACACGGGTGTCGAGTGGCAATGCCGCCAAATCGACGGCCGGGATGGAGACGAGAACTTTGCGAACGAACTGGGTGACGGGCAAAGAATCCTGGATCTTCTGGGCCTTCTCGTAGAGAGATCCAGAAGGATCGTCGGGATTCGTCTGAATCTGATCCCACGTAGATTTAAGGTCCGCGAGCATTCGGTAAATGTCCGTCTCGCTCGCGGGTTGACCACCGGCGGCCTTGATCTGATTGGCCAGGCTCCGGGCGAAGCCCTTGGCGCGCAGAGCGATATCGGCCGCTTCATCGGCCTTGACCAGCGTTTGGGATTCGGCCAGTTCGTAGGTGTCGCCGTTCTGCGTCCACGCTCCGGCCGTCACGGCGGCAAGGTGCTTCATGAAGACATCGAGCGGCTGATCCTTCACATCGACGAGCACGACTTGACGTGCAAGCGGGCCGACTGCCTTGAGCTTAATCTTGTTGGCCGTGCTCAATGCGTCGAGAAGAGGGCCGACCTGGGCCGCGCGCGAATGGAACGTGACATTCGCAACCGAGGCCGCCGCCAAAATGGACAGCCCGAGAATCAATAGGGATCGCTTCATGAAGTTCACTTGTTAGACGCGTTTTCCGGCGTAGGTATTCCTTTCAATGTTCGCACCGCGAAACCGGGAGTCAGAGTCTGCGCGGCCTGGGCAAGAACGGCTAGCAGCCCGGCAAACCAGATCAAGGGTATCACGAACGTCTTTGCTCTATCGTACAGGAACGCAATTCCCAGACCACATAGTGCCGAGATGGGCCCAATCGCCGGCAGGATGTAGCGGGCTTGCGCCTGGAAGAAGCCGCGGTTGAACTGAACGAAGAGGGCAAGCATCACGGCAATGAACACGATGCCCAGTAGGTGAGTCGACCGGCGAGAAGGACCCTCGTCCTCCGAGTTAGGGCCCTTCGCAATCTGGATCACACCCAGAAGCGATGCACCGGCAAGCAGAGCCCATCCCAGCTTGTAAACCCAGCCCTCGAGGTAGATGTCCATATAGCTAAACACTCCCACGAGGCTGTGAGCCATGATCGTGAACACCGCTTGCCAGTAGGCCCCACTGCCGACCCGGGCAATCATGGCGTCGGCGGTTGGGTTTCGATCTTTGAATGCCTCATTAAAGATCTTGAGAGCGAATGGATCGCCGTAAACGCTCTGGTTGTGCGCCCACCAATACCCACCCATCAGCAGAGCCAAAATGGCGCCGGGGACCAACCGTGAGAACTTGATCGTGTCTCGGTTCATCAGCGGAGCGAGAAGCAAAACCGGAACGAGCGCGAGCGCGGTTGTCTTGGTCAGGAAAGCTAAGCCTGTGAGAAAACCGATCAAGAGTCCGCGTTTGATGCACAGTTCGTCCCGCGCGACCAGAGCCAAGAGGGCCAGCACCCAGGTGCACAGACAAATCAGCAACGGATCATTGCTGACGGCCCCGCTCAAGGCGACATGCATCGGCAGAAACGCGGCCACCGCCGCTCCCGCTCCGGCCGCCCACCGATTTCGCGATGACCAGAAGATGAGCGCGAAGACGCCGATGACCGTGAGGGTGCCGATGAGGGCGTCAAGCGCTCGGAGTTTGAGACCTTCGCTGTCGACCTCCGCCCGGCTGGAGCCGATCTCCTCGAATGTGCCCTTCTTCAGGACTTCTTCGGCTTCCGTGTAGGTGTGTTTCTCGACGTAATCGGCGAATTTGGGCAGCGCGGAGAGGCCCAGGAGCTTCGACCAACCTGCCCCCACCATGTAAAAGAGGGGCGGCTGAAGCGACTCGTAGGTGAAGTTGAGCTTCGGGTCTTTAGGGTCCATCACCGGATAGGAGCCTCCCCCCGCGAGCCGCGATACAAGAATCACGTGCTGGAGTTCGTCGGGAGCGCCGATATCAACGGTGTAGATGCCGTCGTCGCCCCCGCCCTGCGTGTAAACCTTGCCCGGAGCAAGGAAGGGCGTTCGCATCGCGAAGAGCATCGCAAACGCAAAATGCAGGAGCGCGAGAACGACTCCGCCGATCCATGGCGAACCAGATTTCTTCTTATCCGTCATTTTCTATGTCATCCCGGACAGAAAACTCGTCACAATAGAAATGCTATCTCGAATCATAGCAGGAGAACCCACCATGCGTAAGATTGCTATCCTAAGCGGTTTCCTGGGCATCGCGTTTATTTTTGCGACTTCGGCTTCCAGCTTTCAAGGTTATGTTGACACCTTGAACGCCGCGAAGTCTCTGAAGGCGGATTACACCGTAAACGTGATTGGCGGTGCCAAGAAAACCTTCAGTGTCGAACTGAGCAAGCCCAATATGGCTCGCATCGATAAACAGAATGAGCTGATCATTGCCGACGGTAAGGACATCCTCACCTACGACAAGAAGGCCATGACCTACTACAAGCGTCCGCAGACCGACTCTGAGTTCAGTGGTCTGTTCCGCGACGACGAGCTGTCCTTCTTCCGACCATTCTTCGATGCCAAGAGCTTCTCGGGCATCTCGGTCAGCGACGGCGGCGCCAAGACCCGAAAGGGCATGCAGCTGCGAATGTTCGCGGGCTCGATGGACAAAGGCCGCAAACAAGCCAACTTCTATCTTGACAGCGGCAACATCGCCCGCCAGGTCGAACTGGTCTACCCGGACAAAGACATCCGATGGCTGATCGACACCCAGACATTCAATGTTAACGGCGAAGTCTCTATGGCTGATGCCTTTGCGTTCAAGGCGCCAAGCGGCTCGCGAGAGCTTTCGCTCGAAGAGATGGCCGTTGGAAAGTGGTTCCACAATTTCGACGAAGCCGTCAAGATCGCCAAGGCGACGAACAAGATCGTTATGATCGACTTCATGACGACTTGGTGTGGCCCTTGCAAAATGATGGCCGCGGAAGCCTTCACGGCCGAGTCCTTCATTGCCAAGTCCAAAGACTTCGTGCTTTGCAAGCTCGATGCTGAGATCGAGACCGGTCTCGCCGCTCAGTACAAGGTCGACGCTTACCCGACCGTGGTCTTCATCAAGCCGGACGGCACGATGATCCACAAGTTCGTGGGTTACGGCGGCACGGGTCAAGTGCTCGGCGACATGGACAAAGCCCTGGCCGCTCGCTAAAGGATCTGTCCGAAACTCTCAGAAGCCCTCGGCCATCGGCCGAGGGCTTCTTTGTTTTGAACCATAGGGTGGCACGTGTGGCGCTGCAAAAAGTTATGGGCCGTCCCGGATTCGTGTTACGAATCCCTAGCCCTTGGGCATGCGGAACGTAAAGCAGGTTTCTTCAACAGTTGAGGTGACATCCAAACTGCCTCCATGACCAACCGCGATATGATGAGCGATAAACAGACCGAGGCCCAACCCTTGCTTGCTCGGACGTTCATCGTTTCGCTTGAATGGCTGGAAAAGCTTCTCAATAGAATTAGGCGGGATGGGCTCCCCTTTGTTGCGGACAGAAAGCCTAATCGACTCGCCGTCAGAGACGCCTTCGATGAACACGGGAGCATCTTGCGAACCGTGGGTGAGCGCGTTCGCTACAAGGTTCGACACCAACTGAGAAAACCGGGTGGGATCGCACAAGACGGGATCCTTAATCTGTACGTCCAGCACCAAGGTGCGGCCGGGAGAGGCAATTTGAAGTTCGTCAACGACCTTTTGGAGGATAGACATCAAGTCAACAGCGGTCGAGTCGATCAGAATGCCGCCGCCCAATCGCCCCCGCGCGAAATCCAGTACGTCGGAAATTAGGTTCGCCATGCGCGCAGAGCTGGAACTAATGATTTTCACCATCTCGGCGCTCTCGGAACTCAGCGAGTGTGTTTCCAGAATCGAAGAAGCAATAACGACGGCATTCAGCGGATTTCGAAGGTCGTGTCCGAGAACGGCGATGAACTGTTCGCGAAGGGCGGCGCGATCTTCCTCGTCGGCAAGTCTCACTTCCGCGGCGGTCTTGGCCAGCCTCAGGTTCTCTTCATAGCCCCTTCGCCCCGACGCTTGGAACAGCGTCATTCGAATGAACAAGGCTTGACCGCTCGAATTCCGGCGCTCAAATCCGCTCGCAAAAATCGGCAACTTTGCTCCGCTTTTGGTGACGACCTCCAGCGCAATCTCGTCGAGAAATCCTTGCATGCGTAGCAAGGGGCTAAGATGCGTTTCGAAAAGAACCTTGCCGCCGAGGCTCAGGCAGTCCGAGAATCGCCGCCCGGTTAACTCTTCGGGTGAGTAGTCAAGCCACTTTGCGAATGTAGAATTTGCACGAATAACCGTTCCATCGGGAGCAAGATTTAGATGGCCCAGATTCGTTTCTTCGAAGAAATCATCAAAGTCTTCAAGGAACCGATCAGGGTGCCCGTCGTTCAACAGGACAGGAAGTCCCTGATCGCCGCGATCGTTTCCTCGGGTGCACTTAGATTAGGACAATGCCCCGTCGCCTTCATGCGAATAAGAGTGCTTTGAGGCAAAGCCTTGTGAAGATAGTCACCCACGGCCTCGGGCGCAATGACGTCGCTTGCGCACTGAAGGATCAAGGTGGGGATCTGAACCTTGGGGAGATCCTGCCGACAGTCCGACAAAAAGGTCACCCGCGCGAAATGCTTGGCGATGTCCGGATTCGTCCGGCAAAAGCTGTTCGCCAGTTCCTCGCCAAGTTCGGGGCGATCCGAGTTCCCCATGATGACCGGGGCCATATTCTGAGACCATCCCATGTGGTTGCTATCCAATGTATCGAGAAGTTCTTCGATTTGGGGCCGCGTGAACCCGCCCACGTAATCATCCTCATCGATGTAATAGGGCGAGGGTGCGACCAAGACCAATGATTTGAAGACCCCGGGTGCCTTGTTCGCCGCAATGATTCCGATCATCGCACTCACAGAGTGGCCCACGAAGACGGCGTCTCTCAAGCCCAATTCTTGAGCGATTTCCACGATATCCTGGGCATAGCCTTCGAGATCACTATATTTTGAAATCGAATAGGATGCTAGGTCAGATCTCCCGGCCCCGACATGATCGAAGACGACTGTCCTATAGTCGCTTTCAAAGGCGGGCGCGACAAATCGCCACATGTTCTTGTCACAGCCGTAGCCGTGGCTAAACATGATGGCTGTTTCGCCGGAACCTCTGATGACGACGTCATTCCGCTGAATGGGCTTCATTTGGGGTGACAGAAGGGTTGAGCATACCGGAACTTTCACGTCAACTTGAACTACATGGAACAACGCGGTGGCCCGGGTCTGAGGCCCGCTCGCCAAACAGATGCGGGGTTCCCTTCAAAGGAAGATCGCGGGCCCGAATCCCGCAACAGGTGACCTACGAGCGAGCCTGAACCCCATGATAGGATCATGAGGCAAGCTGTCGAATACCGCAAAAATGCAGCGGCTAGCGCCTTGGGTTTTCATTCTTGCCTTCACCGCCGGCGGACTTGCCCTGCTTTTTGTCCAGTCGGTTCTGGGGCGACCGGTCGGCGGCAACCCGACTTCGGATGGCGTGCTCATCCTGATTGTCGGTATCTTCAGCCTCGCTCTGCCCGGTCTGCTGATCGGTATGAAGCTTGAGATCGTGACGAACTTCGATGGCGTCCGCGTTCGCTTCTGGCCCTTCGTAAACCGCCTGATTCGATACGAAGAGATCGAAACTGCCGTCGCCAAGACCTACAGTCCGATAAGAGAATATGGAGGCTGGGGAGTCCGCGGCTTCGGGAAGAGGGTTGCCTATAATGCACGTGGAAATCAAGGCGTTTTGCTGACCTTGAAAGATGGCGCGACGATCATGCTAGGCACTCAAAAGCCGACTGAGCTGGAGGCTGCGATTACGGTCGGCATGCGTCCCCGATAATCCGGATTGAGCCCAACTTGTCGGATGCACTTTACGGATCAGGACTCCTTTGATAGCCGGTCGTCGCCGCCATCCGGGGGCGGAATGGCGGGAACAGTCTAGGGCCAAAAGTGGTTTTCCCCACCCGCCCAGGGGTGGCGACGCCGAGCAGCCTCCGCCCGCCGATAGCTCAAGAAAAATCAAGAAAAGTCCCGGGACCTGTTGACACC
>JBKJIP010000406.1:0-3107 GCA_046598515.1 Fimbriimonadaceae bacterium
TCATGATGGGCGCTCGCGATCTGGGCAATCTCTTCGAAGGTGGGGATCCCGCGGAGGATCATGTAAGAGAACTTGGGGTGATCCTTGACACGAGCGAACTCCTCATCGTCCAGTTTGCCGGGCTTCTCGAGGATGCCCGTTGAAACGCCTAACTTGCCGACATCGTGCAGAAGGCTTGCTCGACGAAGTGTCTGTAAACGTTCGGACGAAAAGCCGAACTTGCGGCCGAGCTCCACGGCGTATGTGGTCACACGTTGGGAGTGCTGGGCGGTGAAGGACGACTTCGCGTCGACGATCATCGCGAACGCTTCGCAGATACGGTCGATGTCAGACTCGATCGCGGAATCGGCGATCTTGGGAAGGGCCGATTCGATGAACTCGCTCGTGTGGGTCTCAGACAGAGACTCCCAGAAGGGGAAATCATCGCGGAACGTCTGCATCGCGGCGACAAGTTCCGGTTCGAACCACCGTCCCGAACGCTTTTCGATCATGTCGTAGGCCGCCTCGAGTCCGAAGGTGGCCATGAAGATCTCGAAGGTCTGGGCAAGGCTGAGAACGCGGGCGAAGATGGGGGTCTGGTCGCCCTTGTGTCCATAAGGCGCCCCGCCTCCGTCCCAATGCTCATCGAGATAGCGAACGGCATCGGAAACCGCGGGGCTGAAGCCGAGCATCTGCGCAATGGCTGCTCCTCGGGTGCAACGGGCCTCGGTGACCTGGTTCATGACCTGCTTGGGAGTGCCGAGATTGCTGGCGAGCCGGCGAAGTTTGGCGGCCAGACTTTGACCCCGTTCGGTGTTTTGCAGCACGAACTTGATCGACTCCGCGTTGCTCGACCAGTTGATGGTTTTGACCCCGCGTTTCGCGAGCATCTCGTCGCCGCCGAACATTTTTTGGATCCGAACCGAGTTGTTCGAGCACCCGGAGTCCTTGAGGACGCCCGCGAAGTAAAGCTCGTCTCGATCAGGTAAGTCCAGCTCCTCGGCGATGCGATGGGCGATCCGGCTGGTGCGCAGAGCATGCCCTTCGGGTTGGCCCTCGACGAGGTCAAGGGCTTGGCTCAGCGCGCCAAGGATGGCGGCTTTAGACGGTCGCGCTTCCACTTCTTTGAGTATCGGTTCGAACCCCCTTTGACACCACCCAGGCCGGACGGCTATAATTACGTTCCCATCGGGATGTGGCTCAGCTTGGTAGAGCGCTGCGTTCGGGACGCAGAGGTCGAAGGTTCGAATCCTTTCATCCCGACCACTTTCTCCCGCGATCTCCACCGTGACATTCGCGTTTTCAGTTTCAAACTTCGGCGCGGACGACGCGGGGCACGATCGAGACTGTTGCATTGTGTTGGTTTGCTTCGTCTTTAGGATATGCCCAAGCATGTGAGGAAAATGCGGGTTTTCCGGCGTGAGCCGGAGCCTGAGTTGTTTCCATCTAGCTTGGAATCGAAGGTCCCGCGTCTTGTAGTTTTGCTGCGTGAAGTCATCGAGGAGGTAGCAGGCCCTCGACTTCGGAAGCTCTATAAGCCTCAGGGCGGTGTTCCTTACGATCCGGTCGGCATGTGTAGCGTCATCTTGTTCGGGTTGATGCTTCGCACTTCATCGACGCGGGATCTGGAAGACCGGGTTAAGTTCGACCTCCGATTCCAATATCTGATGCACTCTCAAACTCCGGATTTCTCGACCATCAGCCGGTTTCGGCTTCTTTTGGGAGATGCCCTGGAAGAGATTGGCCTAGCCGTCATCGCTCGGGCCAAATCCGAAGGGCTCATCAATGGAAGGAACGTGTCCGTAGACGGGACCAAGATTGAGGCGAACACTGCGCAGTGGCGCAAGATGGTGAAAACGGCCGACCAGGAAGACGCTCACGCAGATCCGGATGCCCGGTTGATGAAGCATCGCCGCACGGGAACCCTTCGCGGGTTCAACGCTCAAATCGCGGTGGACATGGACGGCGAGGGCTTCATCTTGGCCAACCACGTCTCCAACAAAGCCAAGGATTCCGGCGAGATGGAGACCATACTGGAGAATCTCAAAGCCGCCGGCGAGCTCCCCGAGACCATCGTCGCCGACGCCGGATATGACTCCGGGCCAAACCTCCAAGCTCTGGCCGACGAATCGGTCACCAGCTTCGTGAGCCCGCATGGCAAGTACGATTCCTTCTGGGAAATCCGAGACGGACAGCTAAGATGTCCGGCCGGACACACTCCCAGGTTCATTGGCCGGCACCCGAATAAAGGAGTGCTCTACGACGACTATGCCGTGACTGTTTGTCGCGCATGCCCCCTAAAGAAAGTTTGCGACGTAAAGACGCGCAAGACGATCTCGGCCAGAGCGGGTTACCATCCCGCCGTGCGAGTGGCCAACGCCCATCGAACGACGACTGAGAAAGGAGGTGAGATGCGCAGACGGCGCTCCACCACCGTGGAGCGTGCCTTTGCTCAGATGAAGTCGAATCGTGGCTTGAAAAGATTCAAGCTCCGCGGGCTTGCGGGTGCAACTACAGAATTTCGCCTAAACTGCCTCGCCTACAACCTGGAGAAGCTCCTCAGAGCCCTCCAAACACTTGTTTTTCGCCTAATTCGGTTCCAACGTCGACAATTCTGCCGCTAACCGAACGGTGTCGACCCCGCTCATGATTTCACAGCCTGAAAAGGCAACACCACGCAACAGCCTCCATCGTGCCCCGCGTTTGCGGAGTTGCCGACCGTTCAATCGGGCGCACTTGAATGACTACTAGGCACAGCTCGCCGAAGCTCGCACTCCCGGTCATGGGCACAATGCAACAGCCTTGATGGGTCAGCGCCCTTCTCCCGGATCCGTATCCATAACGAGAGGGCAAGTCTCGGCGAGCGAACCTGACCTGTCGGCAACTACCGCCAACGCGGGGCACGATCCATCCCCGCGCTTCATGAAAGTTCTCATTTTCAACCTTAATGCAACGCCTCGTTGCATCCCCGCCCTTCCTTGTTTTTGGGGATCATTTGGAAGTTTATTCCTATGCGATGTCGGGGTACGTCGCCACCCCGACCTACACTATTCCGGTTCTTAGCAGATCCTTCAGCATCACCAAACCCACCACCCGGCCATCTTCCACGACCGGGATTTCGCCTACTT
>JBKJIP010000156.1:0-4477 GCA_046598515.1 Fimbriimonadaceae bacterium
TAATCAGCGACAAAAAAGAGGCCCCGCAGAAACCGGCGGGGCCTCATCTCTTATAGGGATGCCCTCATTACTCCCGACTTCGTTGGCGGTAGAGACTATAGGCGCCGAAACAAGAGAGAACGCAACAAATCGCAATAGCTACGTGAAACATCTCTGTCCTTAATCGTGGCGAAAAGAAGGAAAGTCGGCCCGCTAGCCTTACTGGGTTCGAAAACAAACACGCACCCTTGCTGGCAGTAGGTTTACGAGGAGCTTCCAGCCCCATAATTGAGGTGCAATTCGGTTTACACATATGAGCAAGCTTCTCGAGGCATTGAATGACAAGGTTTTGGTCTGGGATGGTGCCATGGGCACGCAGATCCAAGGCGCCAACCTGACGGCGGAGGATTTCAATATTCCGGCTGGAATCTCGGCCGCGGCGGACCTCGCCCGCGAGCGCGTTCCCAACTCGGTCTTGGACGGCTGCAACGAGCTGCTCAACCTAAGCCGGCCGGAGACGATCCAGGAAATCCACGGTCGCTATCTGGCGGCTGGAGCCGATCTCATCGAGACGAATACTTTCGGGGCGACCTCGATCGTCCTCGCCGAATACGACATTCCCGAGCTCGTCTACGAGGTCAGCCTCGCCGCGGCCCAAATCGCACGCCGAGCCGCCGATGCGGCGAGCACACCGGAGAGGCCTCGGTTCGTGGTCGGCGCGCTTGGACCGGGCACGAAGCTTATCTCGTTGTCCCAGGCGACCTGGCAGGAGATGGAAGGCACCTATTCTCTGGCCTTCCGTGCCCTTCTGGAGGGCGGAGCCGACGCGCTGATGTTGGAGACGCTCCAAGACCTCTTAATGGTCAAGGCGGGCATTGTGGCGGCCGAGAGAGCTATGGCGGAGACGGAGCGGCGCGTACCGATCATCGTGCAGGTCACGATGGAGCAGACGGGCACCATGCTCCTTGGCTCGGAGATTGGAGCCGCCCTGAATATGATCGAGGCTTTCCCGAGCGTGGTTGCCTTTGGTCTTAACTGCGCCACGGGACCGGTTGAGATGGCACCTCACGTTCGGTATCTTGGTCAGAACTCGACTCGGCCGATCTCGGTGCAGCCCAATGCCGGCTTGCCGATCATGGAGAAAGGTCAGGCTGTCTATAAGCTCACCCCCGATGAGCTAGGCAAGCATCACCAGCACTTCGTTCGCGATTTCGGAGTCGCGATGGCCGGAGGATGCTGCGGCACCACGCCAGCGCACATCGAAGCCGTGGCGGCGGCGGTGGGAGGACAGCCTCATTCCGCGGATTGTCAGTGGCGCAAAGTCCGACACCTATTCCCGGGCTTCGACTTCACCATGAAGACGGACGAACAGGCGGCGGGACTATCACTCGTCGGCTGCAGCTCGCTCTACCAATACATGCCGTATGTGCAGGACGCAAGCTTCCTGATCGTGGGCGAGAAAACGAATGCGAACGGAAGCCGGGCTTTTCGAGACATGCTCGCCGCCGAGAACTGGGAAGGCTTGACCGAACTCGCCCGCGAACTGGAGGGCGAGGGAAGCCACGTTCTGGACGTCTGCACGGCCTATGTGGGTCGAAATGAGGAGCGTGACATGCGAACGCTCCTGAGCTACTACAACCGCCATATTCAGGTGCCTCTGATGATCGACTCCACCGAGACGAACGTGATCGAGGCCTCGCTGCAGACGGTGGCGGGGAAGCCGATCGTGAACTCGATCAACTACGAGGACGGTGGCAAACGCGTCGACGAAGTTCTCTCCCTTTGCCGGAAGTACGGTGCGGGGGTGGTGGCCCTCACGATCGATGAGGACGGGATGGCCAAGACGGTCGAGCAGAAGGTCGCGATCGCGGAGCGCCTACTGGATGCGACGAGGAGTTATGGGCTGCCCGATCACGACGTCTTTATGGACGCGCTCACTTTCACTCTCGGATCAGGCGACGAAGAGTTCCGGGCGGCGGGAGAGGCGACGATCGACGCGATTCGGGAAATCACCCGGCGCCACCCGAGGGTGAACACTCTGCTGGGTGTCAGCAACATCAGCTTCGGCCTCAAGCCGGCGGCCCGTATGGTGCTGAACAGCGTGTTCCTGCACTGGTGCCGTGAAGCCGGGCTCACCAGCGCGATCGTACACTTCTCGAAGATCTTGCCGGAGAACCGAATCGAGCCGGATGTCTGGAAGATCGCGACGGACTTGGTCTACGACCGCCGCGAATACGCGGTCGCGTGACGGTAGCTTGTCGACGGGAACCGACGCCCGCAAAGCGAGTCGCAACTCCTCCGGCTACGCCTCCGTCGCCTGCGGCTCGCCCTGCGGGCTTAACTGGTAGGTGCGCATCCCCCCGGGGTGTCGCTTCGCTCTACCCCGGGCTAGAAATCGGGAACCGCTACCGCGGTTCTTAGGCGGAGAAGATTGCTCACATCAAGGTAAGTCAAATGTAGGCCGCGAATGATCGTGTCGCGGCGACGGCCTCCCATCCTTCCCCAGGTTGGAAAAGTTCGAAATCCTTAAGCCAGGAGTTGATCGGGGCTGGACGGCGCATTCGAGGTTCCAACTAGCCGTCCCCGAGGGGACATACAGCCTTAGCCAGGGGATTAAGCGAAGCGTTTCCCCTGGAATGGTGCGATGAGGTTCGCTCCGCGGTGCGGTGCCACAATCCCCGTAATCGCAAGGTCTTCGCATTGGCGAGGGCGCCGGGATTGTGGCACTCCGAGGGAGTGCGAGGCGTCCGTTGAATACCAGGGGAAACGCTTCGCTCAATCCCCTGGCCAGCATTGTATGTCCCCTCTGGGGACTGCTGGTGGGGTGCCGGAAACTTTAAGGTTCATAGTCAAATGTAGACCGTGAATGATTCTGTCGAGGAGACGGCCCGCCAAACACTGGTACGCCACTGATTGAGTCGAGGCGACCATATGCGAGATTGCATCTTGGCTGACTTAACGGCGGCAAGCGCGAAGATTTATTTACTAGACCACGCCCGCCGCAGACCCCAAATCGCTATCGCAAGACTCGTGGCTGTCCAGAGAACCGCGGAGAGAACGGCGGGGATGCCCGTCGCCTTCTCTAGAATCATCGCGTCGTCCTCACCATAGGAAATCCCGCCGATTCGCAGCGTGATCAGCACAGCCTGAATCGAACTGAGGGATAGGAAGACGCCGAGGAATTGGGCGAGCCACTGGGTGTGGCCGTCCTCCTTCCGAAATCCGAGCCACCCGAAAAGTCCGGTGAAAAGCAGACCCGTCGTGAAGCCGAAGATGCCGCGAATCCAGCACAGCATCCCGATCAGCATGATCGCGAAGAGAACTTTGAACGCGGTCTGCGCGCCGCGTGGCGTACGGCTCATCGCAAGGATCATTGCACCGAAGACTGTCGCGCCCACATAACCGGCGGGGGAGACGAAAAGCTGCCAGCCTCCCATAGAGGTGGTCAACCCGGAGCCGTCGGGCTCGAGAGTAACGCGAATGAAGTGCCCGCCCGTAGCCATCGCCGCGATGGCGTGTCCGATTTCGTGCAGGTGCGTGTATAGGTAGGTGAGAGGAAGCAAGGGCCACCGCAAAACGGGCACGAAGTACGCCGCGAATATGAGGCTACTGATGATCAGCAGGCTCTGCTGGGATTTGTTGAGTTTTGCGCCGGATGTAGGCATTCCAAGTTTCCAGAAGGAGATACGCGGAGAATGCCCCAACGATCCAGCCTAACGCTACCTGATAGGGATAATGGACCCCCACATAGATTCGAGAAAGGCCCGTAATGAAGGCAACTGCGACCCAAGGCGTTCCCCACCATTTGTGAAGTTTCACGAAGGCCATGGCGACGGCCGCCATATTCGCGGAGTGGGCGCTGGCCGTGCCGAAGGAGGTGAGCTTGCCGACGCGAAGGTTCACATCCGCAAGTTCGACACAGGGGCGAACCCCCTGAAAGCCCGCTTTCAGGACATCGCAGGTGAGATTGGCGACGATGACGCTGAGAATCGCGAAAATGGCCGCCTTGCGGGTTTTCGGATGAATCAACAGCGCGAGCCCGACGATGCCGAAGAGAGCCTTCCCGACCGGCATCTTCGTAGCTTCGCTGAAGAACACGAAGATCGGGGATAGCGCCTCGGGCCATCCGTTAATTGCCCGGAAGAGGGTTAAGTCCATGCCATTTCAAGAGGGCGGCAGATGCAATGTGCCGCCGTGGTCGAGCCTTCTGGTTCACCCAAGGCCCAACGCGGGGCACGATGCATCCCCGCGCTCCATGAAAGTCCTAAATTTAGACACCATGCAACAGCCTCGAGGCCTCCCCGCGCTCCATGCCTACTAAAGCGATTCACAGACGCCATTCCTACTTTCCGCCTTGTTCCTCGCCGCGCCGGCCACCGCCGCCGGCCTGGCTGAGCCCCGCCGGCTCCGGAACGATGGGAGCCAGGTTTGCTTTCTTGAGCTCTTCGTTGAACGCAACGAGGTCTTTGTCCCAGACCGCCTTCAGCCGCTTCATCAC
>JBKJIP010000061.1:0-7466 GCA_046598515.1 Fimbriimonadaceae bacterium
GACATCGTTCGTGCGCATGTCGTACTTCACATCGCGCATAAACAGCTTGTTCTTGCGGCGCTCGAATCGGATAACGCGCGTTCCCGCGCCGAGGCCGGGATAGCCCGATCCGCCGGAAAGCTCGGAGATCTCCGTCTGCCAAAGGTAGTCGCGGCCTAGGGAGTTGAGGGGGAGCTCCCAGAGAATCTTCTCTTTCTCGTCGCTCCGGTGGACCTTGAAGACGCCCTCTTGGGACTCGTAGTCCTTCGTGATAACGTCCTTGTATTCCTTCAGGTCGCTCTTCGGCTTAGTATCCGCCTTCGGAGCGTCCTGTTTGGGTGGAGTCGTCTGGCCGGCGGTAGCCGGGGCGCCCTGAGGCATGGCAAAGCAGAGAGTAGCTGCAAAAGCGAGGGAAAGCAACGTTCGCATGGTTACATTCGAATCATACTCCCGCCGTCCAAGACCCAGTTCCAAACGTGATCTCGAATGGTCAACTTTTTTTGAGCAAAACTGATGAGCTTGGAAACGAGCGAACAATCGTTTGGGAAGCGCGTCTACACCCGACATGAATCTGTTCGAAGGACTGATCGTCGCCGTGAACCTTGTATCCGCTGCCATTTGGCCGGAGCCGGCACCAAAAGAAATTCATCTGAACATCGAGGGAGTCGACCGCGTTGCCCTTGTCGACGCCCCCGCCGCGGCCAAGAGCCAGCCGGCGCCGGTCGTCTTCGCCTTTCACGGGCACGGCGGCAATATGCGCCAATCGCTCCGCTCCTTCGACGTTCGCCGCCATTGGCCAGAGGCCGTGGTCATCTACCCTCAGGGACTCAACACGATCACCAAGAACGATCCTAAGGGTGAGCGGCCCGGCTGGCAAAATGGGGCCGGCCTTTATGGCGACCGAGATCTGAAATTCTTCGACGCTCTTCTCAAAGAGGCAAAGGCCACACTGAACATCGATTCCAAGCGAGTTTTCGCCATGGGACATTCCAACGGCGGCGGTTTCACGTATCTCCTGATGCGATCGCGCCCGGAGGTCTTTACGGCGTTCGGTCCCTCGGGGGCCGGCTCAAATGCCTTCAGGATTTCAGGCACGACGCCGAAGCCCGTGTTCCACATCGCGGGCACGCGAGATCCGATCGTTTCCTTCGAGGGCCAGCAGAAGACGATGGAAGCTCTGATCGAACTCAACGGTTGCCAGAAGCCGGGCGAGAAATGGTCCGAGAAGTGCACGTTCTATCCCTCGGCCAAGGCGCCGGTGGCGACCTACATCGCCGATACCGGGCACAACTTCCAGCGCGACGCCATGCCGTTCATGGTTCGATTCTTTAAATCGATAAAGTAGGGGTCTGGGGTTTGGGGTCAAGGGTTTAGGGTTTAGGGTCTAGGGTTTGGGGTCTAGGGTCTGGGGTCTAGGGTTTGGCGTCTAGGGTTTGGGTCTGGGAACCTATGCCGTTCTCAGAATGGAAGCGGACCCCTCTTGCATTGATGTCGCACGCGACACAAATCGATACAAGCCCCAAGCCCTTCTGTGACCTTCTGTGCCTTCCTGTGGTTAAGGCATTGCAAAGCTGGTTCCCCTTCAAGGCTGAAGGGGAACCAGGACAGCAGACTAAGGCTCGCCCATTTCGACTTCGAGTCCGATCATCACCTTGGCCTTTCGGTCTTTGCGTTCCCACTGATCGAAGATATCGACGGCGGGAATGTTCTTGGGGCGCTTGCCGTAGCGCGGAATCCAACCGGCGTTGAGTTCTGCCCAGACCAAGCCCTTCACTTCGAGCGGGAGCCACTCGCTGGTGATGACGTACGGTCCGGCCGGCACGACGCGCTCGGTCATGAAGCTCGGCGCTTCTTCGCCGGGGAAGAGCGAGAAGCCGATGTCGCCGCGGCATTTGTGATGGGGCACCCAGTTGTGATTGTCGTGATAGATCTGAACGATCTCACGGGCATTCACATCGCGGGGCTGGCCGCCGAGCAACTCGGTCAACGTGTCCCACTTCGGACCCATCTCGCAATAGGGCCCAATGCACCGGTAGAGCGCGAAGCGCACCGCGCGGCGGCGGATGATAAGGGAGCGATAGCCGAGTTTCGAGTGCTCAGCCTCGATAACGATATCGTTCAACGATGGGCACCAATGGAGCCCGGAGTCAGGGTTGATCTTCCAGTCGAGGTCGCCCTTCGCGAACTCAGTCGGAGAGCAACCAAAAGCATGGCGGAATGCCCGTGCGAACGCTTCCGGTCCGGAGAATCCGGATTCGGAGGCCAACTCAGTCACAGTCTTGTCGTCGCTTCGAAGCGCGTGAGCAGCGCGTTCTAATCGCAGACGCCTTGTGAGAGCGGCCGGCGTTTCGCCTAGAGCATGAGAGAACATCCTAGTTAAATGAGTGCGCGAATAGCCGGCAAAATCCGCCAAGTCTGGGAGCCGTAAAGGCCCCGACTGGGCTTGAATCACCTTGGCTACCACCTTCAACACGCTCCGGTGATGCGCACCACGGGTTTGTACACGCATGGCAGAAATCAGACGCACGCCGTGTGCGTAAGAGTACGAACATGTACAAGAACTCCTGAACATTTTGTTCCACGTTGGTGGAAGGGGCGGGAGTCAGGTTCCTAGGAAGGGTGGGGACGGAGGGGACAGAGGGGTCAGAGGATTCTCATCCTTTGACCCCTTAGACCCCTAAGGAGATATCAGCCGACGACCGAGATCTTCTCGCCCAGGCCGTTGACCGCATCCCAGTCGATGCACTGCATGTAAGCCTCGATGTACTTCATGCGGGCGGTGCCGAAGTCGAGGAAGTAGGCGTGCTCGTAAACGTCCATCGCCAGAACCAGGGTGTGGTTCCAAATCGGGAACGTGTTCTGGGCATCGCCGAGGTAGTTGAACAGCCGCTTCTCGTCGTGATCATAGGCCAGGTAGGCCCAGCCACGGCCAGCCATGCCCGTCGCTTTCCAATCCGCGACCCAATTGTCGAACGAGCCGTAGGCATCGTTGATCAGATCGGCGACCATTCCGGTGGCCGGGCCACCGTTTCCGCCCAAGGTCTCGAAATAGATGTTGTGATTGATCAGCCCTTCGTAAGCGAAGCTGTAATCCGCCTTGAGGGCGCGGATTTCGCTATAGATCTGGTTGGCGGCGGCGGGATCCACCGTCATTTCGGCCAGAGCTTTTCGGATCTGGTTGGTCTTGTTCGCATAGCCCTGCCAGAGCTTCAAATGCTCGTCGTGGGTTTTGCGGCTGATGCCGGCGGCTTCGGATTGATACACCTTTTCCGGGATCGCTTGGGGGACGGCTACTAGTTTTGCTTCCATCTTATTCTCCTAAAGATAGATTCTATACCGCGAGGGTCGGGCGGCGTTTGATTAAAATCGCTGTTCAAAAAGGACCGTAAGCCTCATTTGCAACGCCGGATGGCGCACAATTCGTCCAATGCATTGTGCTGCACTTGCCGCACGATGACCAGAGGAGATAGCACCCACTCATGAAATCCCGAATTCTTCCGATCGCCGCGCTCGTCGCCGTCGCCGCCCTTGGCCTTGCTTCGATGCAGGCCGTCAGCATCAAATGGAACCCCAAAGAGGGGGCCAACTATAAGTACAACATGTCCGCGAACATGAACGTCACCGGTATGGACGTCAAGCTCACCGCGAAGATCAATCGCACGATCAAGAGCGTCATGGACGAGCACGTGACCGTCGAAGAGGCCCAGAGCGACACCAAGGTGGACGCCGGCGGCCAGGTGATGGATCAGCCATCCGCTACGGAAACGTCCAAGGTCAACCGCCAGGGCGTCGTTCTCGAGTCGAAGTCCAGCCAAGAAGCGCCCGAGGGTATGAACATGAAGCGTCTCGGACAGAGCTTCCTTTTCATCTACCCGGGCAGCGACGTTAAGGATGGCGAAACCTGGGTTCACAAGGTCAAGGCCGATACGAAGGCTGGCATCTACAGCTCCGAGACGACCTTCAAGTACGTCGGCATCGAAGAGGTGAACGGCGTCAAGTGCTGGAAGATCTCGTCCGACTTTAAAGAGACCGACGCTCCGTCTGCGATGACCGCGAAGAACACCTTCTGGGTCTCCGTGGATGACACCGAAGTGTACAAAGCGACCAACTCCGTAAAGAACGCGACGATCTCCGATCAGATCCCGCCGTTCGATATGGACGCGAACACGATGCGCGAAAAGTAAAGCAGAATCCTCAGTTCGTCAGCAAGGCGCCGCCCGTTTCACGGGTGGCGCCTTTTTTGGGGAGCGACCCGACATTGAAGGTCGGTAGCTTAGGCAACCAACTGGGTCATCCTGAAGGCAGGCAGAATCGCGGTGAATACGCAGCCGACTTCCGGGATGTTCCGAGCCGAGAGTGTTCCGCCGTTGAGTTGAACGGCCTTTCTGGCGATCGACAGCCCGAGGCCAATACCGGTTTGATCCTCTCCGATCTGAACGAACGGCATGAAGATTTCTTCCACATCGACCGGCAACTGACCCCCGCATTGGTCTTCGACCTCAATCACGGCCTGGTCGGCAACACGAAAACCGCGGATCCAGATCGTGCCATTTGGCCGCGTGAACTTGATGGCATTCTGGACAAGATTTGCGATGGCCGACGTCATCATGTGTCGGTCCGCGTCGATCTCCAGTTCCGGATCGACTTCCAGCACCATGGATACACCGCGCTCCTTCGCATCGCCGAAGGCGGAGGATTCGACTTCGCGTAGCACGCTCATTACGCGGATTTGGGAGAGTTCGATGACGCTTTCACCGCGCATCCGCACTTCGACCATCGCGCGATCGATGATCTTCTTAATGTGCTGGTGGGAATTGGCAATAACGCTGCTCGTAGCGCCCGCCGCGGCGACGTTGCCGCTGCGAATAAGTTCGTGAGCCATCATGGCGCTGGATAAGTAGTTCCGCAGTTCGTGGACGAGGAATCCAAGGCGCAGCAGTTCCGCTCGATCCGCGCTCTCGAGACTGAGCATCTCGAACTCGCTCACGGCTTGAGCGATCGCGACATCGAGGCACAAGTTAAGTTGGCCGAACTCGGCGGCTGTAATGGGAGCGTGCACCTCGTGCGCATACTCGGTAATTCCTTGGCATAGGCAGCCATAGCCGTGGACGAGTTGGGAAACCGTGAATCCCAGTTTGAAGAATTCTCGCGCGTGTTGGCGACTCGTGCGCGCGGTAACTCGATCTGTCACAAAGCGGTGCCTCGTCTCCGGAGAGTCGTCCGCCAGGGCATCTATTAGGACCAACACGAGTTCGTCGTAAAGCTTCGGCGTTTCTTGATCCAGGTGCAAACCGAGAAGCCCGGTACCTGTAATCTCTGTCATTTTTTGGTGACAGCGCTCGAGAATTTCTTCTCGCCGTTCAGTGAGGAGGGTATGAAGTCTCACCCTCGCTCCCCTCTATTCAGTTTTCGCATGGAGGCCTATTTCTTGTTGTTCTTCGACTTCTCATCCCGGGGCGACAGCAACGGACGGTCGGCTTGATCCTTGGTTTGCTTCGCCTTGTGCGCCTCGCTGTTGCCAGACGAAGTTTTCTTGGGTTTGCGATCACCCATTTGAAGCCTGCTTGCGGATTCGCTGACTGGTCATTTTGGGGGACAGTTTGGTCTGGCTGGGTTCGACCGGCTTGGACGAGCCCGAAGAATTGTCCTTCAGCTTGTCGACGGCGGCCTTGATATCTTTCTTAGAAGGACGGTTCACCTCTCAAGGGTACTTGATTTTTCGAGGCGGCTCTGTCGATTGTCTCCGGTTAACCTAAATATGAAAAATTTCCTATCGAGTCGCAAGACTGTTCCCGCCATTCCGTCCACGGATGGCGGTGACGACCGGCTTCCGAACGAATCCTGATTCCGGATCGCCGTAAGCGAGGGTTGGTCGGCTTCGCCACCCGTGGGCGGGTGGCGAGAACGGTGGCAGGTAGGCAAAGACTGTTCACGCCATACGCCCTCGTATGGTGTGCCAACCAGCCATTGAATGAGTCCTGATTCCGGGTGTCGTAGGCGGGGGCTGGTCGGCTTCGCCACACGAGGGCGTGTGGCGAGAACGGGTGGGAGGCACCGAACGCGACCCCAAACAACCCGCCATTCGGCCCGATTCTCGCCTTAAACGAAACCAAAAAGCGTGGGCAGCGTACTAAGCAATTGCATGGGCTTGGCTCGTCGAGTGTGGAAAACCGTTGACACGGGTTCCCCCTTACGGTACACTCCCGCGTTGCGTCTACGGCTTGCCGTGGCGGCTATGGGGCTCGAAAGAGCTATCTGTAGGAGACACCTGCTGTTAGCAGCAATATGAAGCGCTTTTTGGAACACTGGAGGAATGCTCACAGCCGAGGTTTAAGCCTTGGCCGTTCCCTGGCTTCCGCTCATTTTGCAGCAGCCTCCTGTTTTGGGTATCTCGCGTTTCGGGAAACGGAACGTCTGCACGGTAAAAGTGAGGTTCGCTTGATTGACAACAATATTGATTTTGGTTAGCTGTTGCTGCGCCTTTGGCGCTATCGCTGTTTCTGAGTCTGGGTTTAGTTCTCTATTCCGCCGAATGTTCCGCCGCCCAATGCGTGCGGCTGTCGCGGAACCGCCTGTCGTCACCCGAGAAAATGGCTGGACGTTGATCCATTGCGACAACGCCGAAGCTTTCAACAAGTGGCTGGGGCGGGATGAAGAGGGCTTTCCCTTCAAAGAAGAAGAGGAACTTTCTCTGGGTTCGCACTTGCTCGTCGAGCTCTACGGCTGCGACGGCAGCACCTTGAAAGAGGAATCCGTCGTCGGCGCCGCTATGCGGGCCGCCGCCGTAGAGAGCGAAGCGACCGTCGTCGCCCAGTCGTTCCATGAGTTCAACCCCTACGGCGTGTCCGGCGCGGTGATCATCCAGGAATCGCATTACACGATTCACACCTGGCCCGAGCATGGATACGCGGCCGTCGACTTGTTCTACTGCGGTGGCACCGTAAAGGTCCATCGCGCCGTCGAAGTCCTTCAGCGGCAGTTCAAGCCCCAACGAATCAAGTTCTTGGTCGTTCGTCGCGGGCTGCAGAGCGAAGTCAGCCGATAGCATATTGAGTGCGACGCTCCCGCGCCGCTTTAGACTCCGTTCAGAGAGAGCTTTCGCAATAGCGGAAGCTCTTTTCTAATTCCAAGTGCAGCGAAGCGCACTTCGCAGGAAAGCGGCGCGGGAGCGCCGCAGTCTATATGTGATGCTATAACTCACCATGCTTTCGGTTCTCGCCGCCGCGCTCGTGATCTACCCGCCCATCATTCCCCGACCTGCTGTCTATGAGCCGCGAGATGGCGAGTTTCAGTGGCGAGAGACGGTATCGATCGAGGGTAATCATGACCTCTTCGCCACGCAGTTCCTGATCGGCCATCTCCAAAAGGGTGGTCTCAAGGTCACGAAGGGCCGCATCAGCCCCGTCATTCGCCTGGAAGTCGACTCGGCCATCAGCGTCGGCCCGGAGGGCTACACCCTCGACGTCGAGAAGAACCAGATCCGGATC
>JBKJIP010000170.1:0-8871 GCA_046598515.1 Fimbriimonadaceae bacterium
GAGGCGGTCGCAGATTTGTAGCCCCGGCGTCGCAGGTCGGGCCAACGGCCCGACTGAAGACCCGGGGTATGAGACGCCCACCAATAAAGCCCGAGGATGGAGCCGAAAACGACGAGGGCGTTAGCCCGAAGGAGATTCGACTCCATCCTCGGGCGGTGTGCCGACCAGCTCCCAGTTGGGACGTCTTCCGGATGGTCCTAAGCCCGGCTGGTCGGCACCGCCATCCGAGGGCGAAATGGCGGGAACAAGACTCTACGGCTCGCAGACGACCCGGAAACCACAGAAGGGGCCGTCGGCCAACCACCAGCGGCTCTTCGGCAACTGCGGGTCGGTCTCCTGCCACTTAATCTCCCAATACTTTTTCTCGAAGGGTGTCGACTTCTCGGCGGGATCCCGGAAAGTGCCGCCGCGCAGAACCGGCTTCCCTTCAGCGTCCGTACACCACTCGCCCACGTTGCCGATCATATCGAAGAAGCCAAGCTTATTCGCAGCCTTCTTCGCGACCGGATGGGTCATGCTTCGAGCGTTGCCAGCGAACCATGCGCTCTTACCCAGCGTTTCCGCATCCATGGACCATGGCTCATCCACTCCGCCCCGCGCGGCGAACTCATATTCGGCCTCCGTGGGCACGCGGTACTTCTTCTTCGTCACCGAAGAAAGCCAGCGGCAGAACATCTCCACGCTCGTCGAGCTCGCGTTGATAACGGGATAACCCTTGTGGCCCCATCCGAGATCGGGCAGGATGTAGCTCTTACTGGGCCGCGCAATCGCGTCCGGAGCAAAATCAGTCTGATCATAGGGCTTCGAGGGGGCACCGCTGGCAATGAAGGCGTCGTACTGTTCCCACGTCACTTCGGTCTTGCCCATGTAGAACGGCTTCACTTTAACCTTCTTGCCGTCGATCGTCATCTCGCCGCCGGATACGGGCAGCATGTCGATCTTGGCGACGGAACCGGGCAGGGCTTCTGTGTAGGCGGTCAGGGTGTCTTGCGACGAAACCATCGCTACGCAGGTCAAACTCGTAAGAAGGATCGTGGCTCGGCTCAAATTCAATCGGTTGTTCATCATCGGGTGTTTGCTCGCGGCACTCGGCACAAATTATTCAGACGCCTCAACTCAGGCGGCGCTGACACGTTTTTCGTTCACCGAGTACCACATGGGTGTCGATGCGCGGATCGTCGTGTACGCGCCGGACCTGGCAACGGCGGAGAAAGCATGCTCGGCGGCGTTTGACCGCATCGCCGAACTAGACTCCATTATGAGCGATTATCGAAAAGAGAGCGAGCTTAATCGGCTCTGTGCGAAGGCAGGTGGCCCGCCCGTCTGGGTGAGTCGCGACCTCTTTTTGGTCTTGCAAAAAGCGCAAGAAATGTCCCGCCGATCGAATGGGGCTTTCGACATTTCCGTCGGCCCTCTGATCGCCCTCTGGCGACCCGCTCGCAAGAACGGCGTCCTTCCCGACCAAGCTTCTATCAGAGCTGCCCGCGAGCTCGTCGGCTACCGCAAAATCCGCCTCGACCCGAAAGTTCGCGGCGTGCGCCTGACCAAAAAGGGCATGCGCCTGGACTTGGGTGGCATCGCCAAGGGCTATGCGGACGACGAGGCCCATAGAATCCTCCGCGAGCGCGGAATCACGAGCGCACTCGTTGAAATGGGCGGCGATGTCGTCGTCAGCGATCCCCCACCCGGAACCCAGGGTTGGACCATTCGCGTCCCGAACGCGGGCACAGACAAGGGCCCCAAGGACATGGTCTTCAAGAACTGCGCCATCTCCACCTCCGGCGACACCGAGCAGTTCGCCGTGATCGGCGGAAAACGCTATTCGCATGTGGTTGACCCTCGTACAAGTTGGGCCCTGACCAACCGCGTTCAGTCCACAATCATCGCCCCAACCGGGCTCCTAACCGACCCGCTCTCGACCGCGCTGACCGTCGCCGACCCCCGCCACCGGAAGCGGCTTATGCGCCACTATCCGGAAGCGAGAATGTTCATCCGCGAGATACGGAACTAGTCCCCGGTCGTGTGAACCGTGGCCGTCGTGCCCGGGGGCACTCGGGTTTGCCAGCTCTTCCAATACTCGGGGTCTTCGAGCTCGAGCGCTTCCTTCGTCAAGAAGAGCGGCGCGTGAGTATCGAGCATGACGGCCAGTTCCTCCGTCTTCGTAGCCCCGATCGAAGCTTCCGCCGCACCGGGCTGAGGACCATGCGGGATTCCCAGCGGATGAATGGTGATCGATCCTTCCTCGATCCCCTTGCGCGAGCCGAACTTGTCGTTGCAGTAATACAGCACTTCGTCGGAATCGACGTTCGAGTGAACGTACGGCACGACGACCGCGTTCGGATGATAGTCGAGCATCCGCGGGCAGAAAGAGCAGATCACAAAGCCACCCGCCTGGAAGGTTTGGTGGATGGGCGGCGGCATATGGAGCTTGCCGGTGATGGGCGAGAATGCGTGAATCGAGAAGGCGTAGGGGTAGACGTATCCGTCCCATCCGACGATGTCGAACGGGTGGAACTTGAAGTTGTAGCGGATCATACGGCCACGTGCCTTCACCTGGACATAGTAGTCGCCTCGCTCGTCGAAGGTCTTCAGTTCGCTCGGCGGCCGGAAGTCGCGCTCATGATACGGCGCGTGCTCCAACATTTGACCGAGTTCGTTCTTATAGCGGCGCGGAATATCGATCGGGCTGTGACTCTCGATCGCGATCATGCGAACGGGGAGTTGGTCGAAAATCAGCCGATAGATGGTGCCTCGAGGGATGACGAGATAGTCGCCGGGCTCAAACGGGATATCGCCGTACATCGACTCCATGGTTCCGCTGCCATCGTGAATGAATAGCGCTTCATCTCCCTCGGCGTTCTTGTAGTAGTCGGACATCTGATCCGCGATCATGCACTGGAACCAGATCACATCTTTGTTGCCCATGAGCGGAATGCGACCGGATACGGCGTTGCCCTTGGGTTGCATCCGGCTGGTGCGCAAATGCCGGTGGTGGAGGGCTTCGTCCATCAAAAGCGTCGGCTGAACGCTGCCCATGTCCTCCCATCCCCCAACCTCTGTCGGCTGGTTGATGTGATAGGTCAGCGACATGGGACCGCTGAACCCGCGGGTGCTGATCAGCTGCTCCGCATAAAGCCCGCCATCGGGCTTGCGGAATTGGATGTGCCGCTGATTGGGAAGGTGACCGAGACGGTGGTACCGGAGCATGTCTCATTGTATCTTCCCACTCAAGGATTTGCCCCTCCGCCGGAAAACCCCCTCCCCAACGGTTCCCCTTCAAAGCACAAACATCTTTGAAGGGGAACCAGGACATAACCGTAAATCGGCACCTTCGGCGAAAGCTATCTTCGGAGTGACCAATTTGAAGATATGTCCTGGTTCCCCTGCGATGTTCGTACGCGGGGGAACCGTTGGGGAGGGGGCTCCCCGGAGAAGCCAAAACGCGCCACAATCGAAGACATGAGCGCCGTCGCCCACACTGTTCGTGCCCCGCGGGGATCTAGCATGTCTTGCCTTGGATGGCATCAAGAAGCCGCCTTGCGCATGCTCCATAACAACCTCGATCCCGAGGTTGCGGAGCGGCCGGACGACCTTGTCGTCTACGGAGGCACGGGCAAAGCGGCGCGCAACTGGGATTGTTTTCACGCCATCGTCCGCTCACTCCAATCGCTCGCGAACGATGAAACTCTGCTCGTCCAATCCGGCAAGCCCGTCGGTATCTTCCGCACGCACGAAGAAGCGCCCCGCGTTTTGATCGCGAACTCGAATTTGGTCGGTAAGTGGTCGACCTGGGAGCACTTTAACGAACTCGAGAAGCGGGGCCTCATGATGTACGGTCAGATGACGGCCGGCTCTTGGATCTATATCGGGTCTCAAGGCATCGTCCAAGGCACCTTCGAGACCTTTGCCGCCTGCGCCGATCGCCACTTCGGCGGATCCCTCGAAAAGAAGCTGGTCGTCTCCGGCGGAATGGGAGGGATGGGCGGCGCTCAACCTCTGGCCGCGACTATGAATGGGGCCGCCTTCCTCGGCATCGATGTCGACCCCACGCGCATCCAAAAACGTCTGGACACGGGCTACTGCGACAAGATCGCCTTCACTCTCGATGAAGCCCTAGAAATGCTCGCCGAGCGCGAGCCGGTCGCGGTTGGACTCGTCGGCAACTGTGCTGAAGTTTTGCCCGAAATGGCCCGTCGCGGCATCGTGCCGGATGTATTGACCGATCAAACCAGCGCCCACGATCCGCTTAACGGCTACATTCCCGCCGGGCTGACCCTTCAAGAAGCGAAAGACCTTCGCCAAAGCAACCCGGAAGAGTATGTTCGGCGAAGCAAAGATTCGATGGCTGCCCATGTCGACGCAATGCTCGAACTAAAGCGCCAAGGCGCGATCACATTCGACTACGGAAACAACATCCGCGCCTTCGCCCAGGAAGCGGGATGCAGCAACGCCTTCGATATCAAAGGCTTCGTCCCCGAATATATCCGCCCCCTCTTCTGCGAAGGCAAGGGCCCCTTCCGATGGGCCGCCCTATCGGGCGAGGCGAGCGACATTCGGCGAACCGATCAACTTGCTCTCGAACTCTTCCCCGAGAACCAAACCCTGCGCCGCTGGATGGAGCGCGCAACCACAAAAATCCAGTTCCAAGGCCTGCCAAGCCGCATCTGCTGGCTCGGCTACGACGAGCGCGCCGGGATGGGATTGGCGATCAACGACCTCGTCCGCAAAGGCGAACTCCAAGCCCCCATCGTCATCGGCCGCGACCACCTAGATTGCGGCTCCGTCGCCTCGCCAAACCGAGAAACCGAATCGATGAAAGACGGTACCGACGCCGTCGCCGACTGGGCGCTCCTTAACGCGATGGTCAACACGGCCGCCGGCGCTTCCTGGGTTTCCCTGCACAACGGCGGCGGCGTCGGCATCGGCTATTCGCAGCACGCGGGCATGGTCGTCGTCGCCGATGGCACCCCCATGATGGATCGGCGGCTAGAGCGGGTCCTAACGAGCGACCCTGGAATGGGCGTCATCCGCCACGCCGATGCTGGCTACGAACAAGCCCAGGAGTTTGCGAAAGACCATGGCGTGAAAGTGCCTATGGATCCGTAAAACCTTTAGACCTTTCATGGAGCGCGGGGATGCATCGTGCCCCGCGTGCCCGCCGCAAATTCTCCTAAACTTCGACTTCTAACCCGTCAAACCCGACAATCACGCCCTGCGGCTCGAACATGGCGCAGAGTTCGGCGTGCGTCGCATCGCCGTTGTGCGAGTGATGGGTCGAAACAACCGTAGAAGCAGAGTCCAGGCACCCGATCTTGTGAAGGCGCTCCAGAACCTGGCCGAAGGTGTTCACATCCAGATGCCCGTCGTAATCCGAGTGAACCCGCCCGCTGGCGCATTCCATGACCAAGAGATCGAGCCGGCGGCCCGCGAGAAACTCCCAAGTCGGCTCGAACCAGACGCCCGTATCCGTGGCATACAGCAGCGTCTTGCCGTCTTTCTCGAAAAGCAGATTATGAGCGTCCTCATCATCCATATGGTGCGCCCGAATCGGCGTCAGCCGGTAATCGCCCACCGCGGTCTCCTCAAAGCTCCTGGTCACCCGCAGATCAAAGGGCCAGTTCGGATACTGCTGCTCGATGCGATCGCAAATGCAATGATTTGCGAAAATCGGGATCGGCATGTAGTCCAACCGGCTGAACGGATAGAGGAAATACTGGAGTTCCGTTACGGCGAAATGGTCGTCGTGCGAGTGCGTGAAAACAACCGCATCCCAGTCGTGGGCGTCGAGATGATCGCGCTGCATCTGGGCTAGCGTGTCCGGCCCGAAGTCAATCTTGATGCAGCCATCGATAAGGGCGGCGCAGCGCGTGCGGTTATCCTTCCCGCCGTGCAGCCGCGCATAGGTGCTCACCCGCGTTTCACTGTAGAACGCGGGGATGCCTTCGGCGGCGCCGGTCCCCAAGAGCCTAATCTTCATCGCTTAGAAATCATTCAACGACCACAGCACGAGCCCGCTGAGGATTTTGGGATAGTAATAGGTGCTTTTCTGCGGCATTTTTTCGCCGCCGAGCGCGATCACCCGCATATCTTCCACCGTCGGAGGGTTCATCAGGAAAGAAGCGCCCGCCCCATTCATGACCGCGTCCAGAGCCTCATCGGGGTCCCGAGTGTAGCTGAAGAAGTCCAGCCCGCTCAGGCCCAGTATCTTCTCGAAAATCACGCGGTGCAGGATGGAAACGTCGAGCAGCTTGAGCATGTCGCTGCCCTCCCCTTCGATCCACTCCAAGGCGTCCTCCGGACGGTCAAGCGTTGCCAAAATACCGCGACCGCTGGGAAGCGCGATCCCAAAAACACGGCGATCCGGCGCATTCAGCCGCTCCATCTCGCCGAGCAGCTCACCATTCGGAACATAGCGCGTGTTAAAGAATCTCTGAAGGGCGTTCTCCAACTCGTGCCCGTCCATCGGCATCTTCTGCACGATCCGGTGCGTGGGCAAAAGCACCAGCCCGGGATCGGACATCGAACTGAGCGCCATCATCATGAAATCTTCGGCCACGAGGCCCGGTTTCTCACCCTGCATACCGCGGAAAGTGACGGCCGTCTCGTAGCGATGGTGCCCGTCCGCAATCCAGACCTTCTTGTCTTCCAAGGCTGCCGTTAAGGCGGTCGTCGCCTGAGGATCGGTGATCGGCTCGAGAACATGACGAACGCCATCGTCGGTGGTCACGTCTACGCCGTCTTCGGCGAAAGCGGATTCGATTTCTTCGAATACTTTGCCACCTTCATCTTCGAAGAGCCCGTAGATACACTCCAGATGAGCCCGGGTCGCTTCGAGAATTCGCAGGCGGTCTTCCTTATGCTTCGGGAAAGTCTGCTCGTGCGGGAGCACGACGCCCTTCTCATAAGGCTCGACTTTGATCAGCGCGATCAGCGATTTACGCACGATCGGCACCTTCGAGCCGGGGATCGTAAAGGTTTGCGTGTACCGATAAAACGCAGGATCGGTTTCACTCCGCATCACGCCCCCACGATGCCAATCGGCAAGGGCTGAAGCGCTGCGCATGTACTTCACAAACTTGGACCGGTCATCGGTCTTCGCCTCGGGAAGCGTCAAATGGACGACGTTATGCGCGCTCTTTCCCGCCAATTCTTCGCGCTCGGCAGGCGAGATGACATCGTAGGGAGGGGCGACGAGATCGGGGAGAGGGCCGGCGTTCGGCGTGTACCGGAGACCTCGAAAAGGACGAACCTGCGCCATGACCTGAGTGTACCGCTGTCAGGTTCAATCCACTGGTACACTCCCCTTCGTGGACCCCGATTCGAGCCTAAAGGCCCATCAAGCTGCCTGCGATCGGCGTCTGGCCGAACTCCTTCCGCCCGAATCCGAAGCTCCGACCGTCCTCCACGAGGCGATGCGCTACTCCGCGCTCGCCCCCGGCAAGCGCCTGCGCCCCGTGCTCTGCATGGCCGCCTGTGAAGCCGTCGGCGGCGACCCCGCCGCTGCCCTCGACGCCGGCTGCGCGCTCGAACTCATCCATTGCTTTTCCCTGATTCACGACGATTTGCCGTCGATCGATAACGACGCCTTGCGGCGGGGCCGACCCACCTGCCATGTCAAGTTCGGCGAAGGCATCGCCATCCTCGCCGGCGACGCCTTGTTCGCCCTCGCCTTCGAAGTGATGCTCGCGAGTGGAGATCTGGCCAAACGCGGTCGCTGCGCCGGGATCTTGGCTCGCGCTTCGGGTTCGCGCGGGGTCGTCGGCGGCGAAGTCGTCGACATCCTGACCGAGGGCTCCCCCTTCGATAGCAAGACCTTGGAGTTCATTCACTCCCGCAAAACCGGCGCCCTAATCTCCGCCTCCTGCCAAATCGGCGCGATCCTGGGCGGCGCCTCCTCCGATGTCGAATCCAGGGTTCGCGAATACGGCGATAAGATAGGTCTGGCCTTCCAAGTCGCCGACGATATCTTGAATGAGACGTCCACGGAAGAGGAACTCGGCAAAGCCGCCGGCTCCGACCGCGAGCGCCAAAAAGCGACGTACCCGTCGCTCTATGGTTTGGAAGAAGCCCGCCGCCACGCCGCCGAACTCTCCCGGGAGGCGGTCGCCGTTCTGCCGGAGTCGATGCAGGTTGGGTTGTTAGCCGAGTTGGCCGGGTTCACGGTGGCGAGGACATCGTAGCTTTTGTGAATGGTGAATGGTGAATGGTGAATGGGCGGACGGCGCTTGGGAGACTAGGGACTGAAGACTGACTTGACTGGGGGTCGAAGAGCACTTAAAAATTTGAACTTGGGCAGCGACCAATCGTTCGCTCTGTCCGCCCATTCACCATTCACTCTTAACCGCGAGCGAGTCACAGCCCAAATCTCGTTCGCCCATTCACCATTCACGGCGGAGCCCCGTCCGCCCATTCACCATTCACAACTCACCATTCACCTCCGAGGCCCTGATCCTCCGCCCCGCCAACGCCGATCATAAGGTATATTCTCAAATCCTACTGCCGCATAGCTCAGTTGGTAGAGCAGCTGACTGTTAATCAGCGGGTCAAAGGTTCGAGTCCTTTTGCGGCAGCCATAAGCTTTTGCTTTTGCGGCAGCCATAAGCTTTTGAAAGCCCCGAAGAGGGGCTTTTTTGTTGCCTTTCGACTCAGTCAGGCGGGATACAGTTGAGCCTGATGCTTGTGTTTATAAACAAGGACTTTCATGGAGTGCAGGGATGGATCGTGCCCTGCGTTGGCCGTAGTTGCCGACCGGTCAGGCTCAATCGGACGCTTGAGGAAGACTACAAGGCTTAGCTCGCCGAGGCTCGCCCTCCCGGTCTGGACACAATGCAACAGCCTCCATCGTGCCCCGCGGGCAGCCTTGATTGAATC
>JBKJIP010000307.1:0-10877 GCA_046598515.1 Fimbriimonadaceae bacterium
ACCTCACTGTTGCCGAAAGCATCTGCCTTGGATCCGGCGGCACGCTTGTTCGGTGGAGGGCTATGCGGGAGCGGGCGGAAACTGCCCTCAGCCGGCTGAACCTCAATGTCGACGTAAATCGTACGTTGGGGGACTATCCTACGGCCATCCAACAACTCGTCGCCATTGCCCGGGCGATCGATCGGCAGGCCAAGGTGCTCGTTCTGGACGAACCCACTTCCAGCCTCGACCAGGATGAGTGCGAGCGGCTATTCGCGCTGATGCGGCAACTGCGCGATCAGGGCATTGGCATCGTGTTCGTAACCCATTTCTTGGACCAGGTTTATGCCGTGTCCGATTCGATCACGGTTCTGCGTAACGGGGAAAAAGTGGGCGACTGGAGGACGGCGGAACTGGACCGTGAAGCCTTGGTCGCCAAGATGATCGGCCGCAATCTGGATCACTCCTCTCAGGGAACGAAACTAGCCGCCGTGGGCGGCGAGACCTGCTTTGAAGTGTCCAACTTAGGCAAGCAAAATTACTTGTATCCCCTCTCATTCAAGGTTCAAAGAGGGGAAGTGGTCGGGCTCGCCGGCCTTCTGGGTTCCGGGCGAACAGAGACGATGAAGCTCGCTTTCGGGGCAATCGGGGCCGATTCCGGGCGCGTCTACGGGAGCCCAGCCGCCGCCATTCGTGCGGGTTTGGGATTCTGTTCGGAGGACCGCAAAACCGAAGCGATCTTCCCGGGGCTCAGCATTAAGGAGAACATCGCGGTCGTCCTGCAAGGCAAACGCGGCTGGTTCCGCCCGATTCCGGCCAGCCAACTGCAGAAGATGTCGCAGGAGATGATCGCGAAGCTGAACATCAAAACTCCCGACGGCGAGAAGGCGATCGAGCAACTCAGTGGCGGGAATCAACAAAAGGTGATCCTTTCCCGGTGGCTTGTGGCCGAGCCCAAGTGCCTCCTCCTCGATGAACCGACGCGCGGGATCGATGTCGGGGCCAAGTTTGAGATTCGGGACATGATTCGCGGCCTCTGCCGCGAAGGGATGGCCTTCCTGTTTACGTCATCTGAACTGGAAGAAGTCGTTGGCACTTGTGATCGAGTGCTCGTCCTGCGGGATCGCCGCAAGGTGGACGAACTGTCTGGGGACCAAGTCACGGAGCCGGCGATCATGCAGGCAATCGCGGGGACGGAGTCTTGAAGCGCCTCCTGTGGCCCGCTGTCGCGCTCGGGCTTATCCTCATCTTCAACGCCATTTTCTCGCCCGGTTTCTTTGCCATCTCAATGCAGGACGGCCGACTCTACGGCAGCCTGATCGACATCTTCAACCGCGGCGCCCCCGTCATTCTGCTCTCGATCGGAATGACTCTCGTCATTGCGACGGGCGGCGTGGATCTTAGCGTCGGCGCGATCATGGCGATTGCGGGGGCGGTGGCCGCCGGCATTCTGGTGCGACCCAATGGGACGCTGTTCGCCACGATGCACTTGCCCCAGACAATGTTGGTTTTCGCGGTTGTTGCCTTGGTCGTCGCCGGTTTGGCGGGGCTCTTCAATGGGTGGCTCATTGGAAAGGGGGGCGTCCAGCCTATCGTGGCCACCCTGATTCTGATGGTTGCGGGACGGGGCGTGGCCCAGCTTCTTACGAACGGCCAGATCGTGACGTTCGAAGACGAGAGCCTTGTTGGATTCGGTTCCGGAAGCGTCGTCGGGGTTCCGATCCCGATCATCCTCGCCGCCATTGCCTTCGCCCTGATTGGTCTCTTGGTCCGCAAGACCGCGCTCGGGCTCTTTATCGAAGCGGTCGGTTCGAGCGCCAAGGCGGCTCGCCTGAGTGGCATCAACGCGAACTCGATTAAGCTCGTCGTCTACGCCATCTCCGGCCTTATGGCTGGCATCGCCGGGCTCATTGTCACGGGGGACATTAAGGGTGCCGATGCGAGCAACGCCGGTCTTTACATGGAGCTCGACGCCATCCTCGCCGTCGCGATAGGCGGTACCGCTCTGACCGGCGGCAAGTTCTCGCTGGCTGCTTCGGTTCTCGGGGCGTTGGTCATGCAAGCCCTGACGACCACGATCCTCACCCATGGCGTGAAGCCAGAAATCACCCTCGTGGCGAAGGCACTCATTATCGTCGGGCTGTGCATCGCCCAATCGCCCAAGCTGGCCCGGAGGGCGGCATGAAGATTTCGCGGCAATCGTTGCCGGTCGTATGGACGGCCGCAGTCGCGTTGGTGCTGTACATCACGGCCATAGTCCTGTTTCCAAATTTCGGCACGCTCGGGGTGTTCGTCCGGAATCTCCTGGGCGAGAATGCCGTGCTTGGCATCATCGCGATTGGGATGACGTATGTGATCCTGACCGGTGGCATCGATCTCTCCGTGGGTTCGGTTCTCAGTTGTGTCTCAATCGGGGCGGCGGCATTGATTCACCAGCATCACTGGCATCCGGCGCTCGCGTTCATCACGCTCCTCGTCGGAGGATCGGCATTCGGGGCGGTTCAAGGGTTCCTCATCCAGAAGTTCGAGCTTCCGCCCTTCTTGATAACCCTGGCCGGACTGTTCTTGGGGAAGGGTCTGGCTCTCTGGATCAGCTCCGCGTCCCTTGCGGTCGAGCACCCTTTTATCGATAGCCTCAAGCAAGTAAAATTACTGTTATCCGCGAAAGCGACAGTGCCATTTCAGGCGGTCATCTTCATCCTCTGTCTGGTCCTTGCGGCGCTCGTATCGCGCTACACCCGCTTCGGCCGCACGGTTTACGCTATCGGAGGCAGCGAGCCGAGCGCTCATTTGATGGGCCTTCCCGTGGCGCGGACAAAGATCTCGGTCTATGCCTTAAGCGGCTTCTTCGCCTCTCTTGCGGGGCTGACCCAGTTAGTGGAACTATCGGCCGGCAACGCCATTCGAGGCAACGGCTTGGAACTGGATACGATCGCGACGGTCGTCATCGGCGGCACGATGCTAAGCGGCGGCGTCGGGTCGATGCTCGGCACTTTCCTCGGCCTGATGATCTTCGCAATCATCCAGACCGGGATCATCTTTCAAGGCACGATCAATTCATGGTGGACCAAGATCCTGACCGGCGCGCTCCTCCTTGGCTTTATCTTGCTTCAGAGGAGCCTGCAGCGACGCTCCGATTAGCGCGGGTTCGCGGGGGCGCCGGTGACTTCCACAAGGCGAGAGTCTGAGCCCTGGAACTTGACCTTTGCCACTCGGGCGGGATCGATCGTCATGAGAAACATGGCATTTGGGCCCGCGGAGTCTAGGAAGAACATGCTATCCGTCGAAGCGCTTCCGTTGTTGGCGGAAAGCTGAAGGGGCATTCCTTTCTCGTCCAGAAGCGTCGGAAAGGCACCCTGAGTAAGTTCGACCACCCAACCCTTCTTGACGCCGGAGCGACTGAGTTCCGCCGGCTTTGCGGCCCGGATGGCGACGATCTCGACCGTCCCATTGATGACCTTGGCTTTGGCACCGGCTCGAAAGGGAATGGTCGTTTCCGGCAGTTGCCTTGTTTCGCGAACCACAATCGAAAGGGCAGTGGTCCCTTTGGGTGCAACCACCACTTGGGCGCGAATCTCTTCTTCTATTCGTCCGCCTTTCTCTCCGGGCCGCCGATTTTCCGAGAGCCAGATGTCACCCGAGCGGCTTTCGACATCCAAAGTGCCTCCGGTAGATCCCTTTGGGAAGAAGGGAAGGCGGGTGGTTCGGTAAATCACCAGCCGGTTGATCGAGCGGAAGCCGAGATTGACCTGCTGGAGTTCGTTCTTCGCAACCGACTTGACCATGGCCGTCAGTGGCGGGCTCCGTTTGCCCTTCATGTCCCAGCAGTCGACCTTCTTCAAGAACTCGCAGGCTCCGATGAGTTCGACCACTTTTTGGCCGCCCGAGAGTTTGTTCTTGACTTTGAAATCGATCTCTTGGACGGTATAGCCGGTGGCGATCAGCGCCGCCAACGCCAAGGTTAGGGGGATGAGTTTTATCATGGCTTCAATGGGAGTCCGCCCAGACGGTATCGGTGAAGTTCATAGAACGAGAGGGTGAGTCCGGTCACCTGAGTCGGGTCGATCGAACCTTGAGCTGTGAAAACGTTGCCCTTTCGGTGGACCAGTTGAAGCATGGGCATGATCCACGACTTAAACATTTCGACTTGGGTTTGAGGTTTTGTCTTCAGCATGAGGTTCACGTTCCAGTTCTCCTTGAAGCCCGTGATTTCGAGTTTCAGGGTGACTTCGCGCATGGTGGAACTGTGGGCTCCCGTGCTCGGAGCGGGGTCCGCGATATCGAGGGAGAGGACTTTCACATTCGCGGAGCCCGCAGTCCCGGTCGCTCCTGTCTTGAAATCGAGCGCAATGCCAGGTGCCGGATTGAGGGCTCGCGATGCGATGACGGAGAATGACTTCTGCCCATTCTCCACCCAGAAGAACTGCGCGCTGCGATTTAGGTAGGGCGGCTTCTGGATCCCTTGCCGGCGTTGATCTAGGCTCATCCCGCTCATGGCCCGGGCACCGTCGAGACCCTCAATCGCGAAGGGTCCGGGCTTTCGGCCATGGGTGCTCGTCTCGGTGACCACGATGCGGTTGATTTTGTCCAGGTTCCACGGAATCTGACCGTGGCGATGCGGCGCCGCCGCCATCTCCTCGAGCTTTGTGATGACTTGTTTGGCCAAGGTCGGGTTGGGCGAGCCATTTGGCGACCAGCATCCGACGTCGGACTCGTCGTACCGACAGATGCCGATCACTTCGGCGCGCTGATCGTCCATTTCGATCTTGCCGCCGTTGAACGTTTTCTCGATTCCGGGACGATGTTGCTTCCCGGAAAGCCCAAGGAACGGGTTCGCGTTCCGAGCGATGCGGGTGCCTCCGGTTTGGGCCTGGCCCGTCGCCGGCAGCGCACTCGTTTCGTGTGCCAGAGTCGGGAATGATTCCTCCTGGCAGCCGGTCATCAGCAGGAGAGCAAGGATTGGGAAGGCGATCTGCTTCACACACCGTGAGTGTACGGCGACCGCTCAGACGTTCAAGGAATCTCGCATAGAGATTCAACTCCGAACCGAAAAGTTGTTGGAATCTAGTCGAGAACGCCCTGCTGCATGTACGTTTGGGCAAGGACGGCCTTGTACTTGTCCGCGTTGATGTCCGGATCGGAGGCGAGGACGTTGGCGGCCTGGTCCTTGTCCTTGTCCTTGAAGATTATGATGGCCCGCATGGTATCGCCCGCTTCGGTTAAAGCGGCTACCGCCACGAGCGGATTCTCGTTCATCCGCGTGATAAGCGCGGCGTCGCGCTCGGGATCGGCGGATCCGTCCTTCGGAAGTGAAATCATAGCGAAGGCGTGGGTGTTGAGTTCCATGAAGCCGCCGGGTTTCCCGAACCGCTTTACCGGCACCATCCATTTGTGAGTCTCCACGGCGAGCTTGCCGATCTCCACCCAAGGATCGGTGGCGAACAGGTTTTTGGCCTCCTCGCTCGTCGAGACGTTCATGATCGCAAGACCCTCGCGGTTTCCGCCGGCGAGAATGGGTCCGGCCGCAAACGCCTTGCCGCCTTCGAGCATCTTCCGGAGCCCGGCAAGATGCGCCGAAGTCCGCTTGGCCCGATCTTCGTCTTTCAGCTCGTCCTTATTCGTTCCCGTTACCAAGAAGACCAATTGGACATAGGGCCGGTCTGCCGACTGCACCGGTGACTGCTGCTCCTGCATCGGAGAGGCGGCGAGCAGGGCCAAAGAGACGAGCGCGGTGATCACGGATATCTATACGGCGGGGGCGGGTTCCGGGTGCCAAGGAAACGCGAACCACGGACCTCTCGATCCCGCCGACCGACTTCCCCTTTGCGGCTCTTTGCGCTCTTTGCGCCTTTGCGTTAAAGAGAGACTGGAAATACAGGCTGGTTGTGGCTTGGGGGGCCTTTTCAATGCAAAGGCGCAAAGGACGCCAAGAACGCAAAGAAGTTTCCGGTGGTCGAGATACCTTGTCCCAGACCCCCAAGGGTGGCAGTCAAAATTGAAAGCTGGCCGCGATTGCGGCCAGCTTTCGGTTTCAAACTCGGAACCCGAGCTTAAGGCTCGATGCTCATTCGGGCGAAGTCGATATCGACTGTCGCTGTCTTGGGCATCAGCGGATCCGCCTTGTCGTAGACCAGGCGAGCCTTGATCTGCTTAGAGGCGTTTACGTAGGGGCCCATGGCCGCGATCGAGTACTCGCGCACTCCATCCGTCGTGGGCACCGTGGAGACGGGGCTCGAATCCCAGTTGTTCGTATTGTTGTTGAAGAACTGGATCCGCTCGTTGATTCCCGAGATCGAGCTGAAGCGCTCGAGCACGATCTTGCCCGTGGTATAGGTCGTCAGCGGCGTGGTAAACGTCATGTCAACGGTCGACAAGAACGTCGACTTGGTCGAAGTGAGTCCACGAGCGGCGCGGACGCGGTCGTTGTCGCTGATACCCAGGCTGGCCAGGTTACCGGCGGTGAGACCGCCATCGAGCACGGCGAACGAGCTCGCGGCGAGCGGGCCGTTCTGGACGCCAGTGGCGACGAGAGCAAAGTCCGCATTCACGCCCGCGGTTTCGGCGCGAGCATCAGTGTTGATGTCGCTGCCAATGACCTGAACCGTGTAGGTTCCGGCGGCCGGGTTCTGAATGTAGACGTTCTCGACCGTGTCGACGTTGTTCTCTGTACCACCCGAAGCGGTCCAGTTGGAGTTCGACATCCCGCTGTTACCCCACCAGATGGTGCCCGTGGGGCCGGTGATCTTGAGGCTCAGGTTGTTCTTGCGAGCAACGCCGGCGCCGACCGTTCCGGGCGGGTCAGTGTAGGCCATCGTCACCTTGAGGGCGGGCTGACCGGTAGCGACCGACATTCGGAAGGTCGCCGTCTGAAGCGTGTTCAGAGGCACCGTCTCATTGACCGTGATCATGCTCGTGCGAGCATTGTAAAGATCCTGCAGGTTGACAACACCCCAACCCTGGACATTACGTGTAATGTCGAAGGGTGCAGGCAATGTGCGCTGCCGGGCGGTGTTGATCATGATTGCCTTCGCCAGGGTCGCCTTGGGACGATTGTCGAAGACGGTTCCGGCGGGAACCGGGACAAAGAACTGCCCCAGGTGCCACATCTGGAAGAACAGACCGAAGTGACCGGCCGTCATCGGCGTGGCCGCGCTCGTGCCCCCGAAGGTGCTCGTGTAAGCGGTGGTGCTCGATGAAGTCGGGCACAGGATGTTGTCGTACCAAAATGCGAGTTCGGGCTTGACACGACCATCCGCGGCTGGGCCGATGCTGGCACCCGACTGCCATCGGTCATCGGTGTCGCTCTGGTTGTTGAAGTGGTTGAACGCGCCGATGGACACTACGTTCTTCGCCCAGGCTTGGGGTCGGGAGTTTTGACTTCCGGCGTTGCTCTGAGAGTTCAGGATTGTGATGTCGTTCAGCATCAGGATATCGTCCATTTCGGCGGAGATGGACGTGTACTGGGTGGTAAGCGCGCTGCCCCAGCTATTCGACTGAAAGACGCAGAAGTAGGGTGACGCGACGAGCTGCTGTGTGTGGACGTAACGGTTGCCACCGTTCATCGAGTTATAGTTGGCCATGACGCCTTGTGCGTTCGGCATCATTCCCCGGCCAGCCGCGTTTCCGTTTCCGTTGCCAAAGTTGATTCCGAAGGTCGCGGTGCCATGGGAGTCGATGGGCAGCGAGGGTGCATGTACCAGGGGCACGTTGGACCACGCCGTGTGATCCTGACGAAGTCCACCATCCATAACCTCGGCGCGGACGCCGGTTCCGGTGTAACCGAGAGTGGTCTCGATGAAGTTTGCGCCGCCGTATGCGCGGACATTATCCATGTCGGGCTCGGGTGCGCTCCAAGCGTCCACGAACTGGACTTCGTTTTGGGCGAGAACCTGCTTGAGCTGGATCGGCGAAAGCGTGGCCGTCATTTTGAAGCCTTGGGGGACCGTCTGATTGACAGTGCCACCGAGGTTCTCGATGGTCTGCGCAAGGGAGCCCTGCATCCCCGTGCCGCGCACGTGGCACCAGATGTTGTACACCTTGGTTCCGAGCGTGCCCGCTTGGAGCTGCGACATCAGATCGCGGTCGAGTCTCCATGAGGCCTCGTACGCGCCTACCCAACGAACGAAAGGAAGGGCGGAAACCGCGGCCTTGCTCTCCGCCGGAATCTGCGCGATGAAGGCGTGATTCGTGAAGTAGTCGTAGAGCTTTACGCCCGCGGCTTCGAGTTCGGTTCGATACTCGTCGAGGGGCTGAGTCACGAACTGAATGACGTAAACGTCATTCTGCGGATTACTCGGCACGGTCAGGTCGGAGACGGGCACGCGCTTCAGCGGATCGAAGGAATCGACCTTGAGCTGGAGCGTGTAATCGGCATCGACATCGCGAACGACGGTCCGTCCATCTTTCGAGATGACATAGCGGGGTTGGGTGCCCTCCTTATAGAAGCCGATGATCGAGCCATCGTTCAACCTTTCGGTTCGAGCATTGGTAATCGGTTTGGAGGCGGTTCGGAAGGCGGTGCCTCCGTCGAGCTTGAGCTCGTACCCGGCCTTAACGCGTGTGACGATGATTTGCGGCGACGGCAGCGCCGCCATCGCTGAAAAAAGAAACCCGGTCAGCATGCCTCATTATCATGCAAAAGAGCACAAAATGGGGGACGTGAATTACCGGGTTTTTGCGAGTGAGGTTTTTTACTTAGCCCTTTACGGCGCAAACGCCCTTGCCTGGCGGATAGCCCTTCTTCTCGTAATATTGCTGGTGATACTCTTCGGCCATCCAGAACGGACCGGCGGGGGCGATTTGGGTTGCGATCGGACGGCTATGTGCCTTCGCGTGGCCTAGCTCTGTTTTCACGTCCGAGGCCGTCTTAGCCTGCTCATCGCCATAGGTAAAGATCGCACTGCGGTATTGGCTGCCCCAGTCGGGACCTTGGCGGTTGACCTCGGTTGGGTCGTGAATTCCGAAGAAGCCTTTTACCAAGTCTCGATAGGGAAGAACCTTGGGATCGAACTCGACCAAGACGACTTCGGCATGCCCGGTTTCGTCGTTGCAGACTTGGTGATAGGTCGCGTTCGCCTTGGTGCCGCCGCTGTATCCGACAGCGGTGGCGAAGACACCCTTCGTGCCTCGGAATTGAGCCTCGACGCCCCAAAAACAGCCAGCACCGAACATGGCGACGTCATGGCCGCGTTTCTTAGCCGCGTCCTGGATATCGACTTGGGAGCCGGGTTCGCCGGGGATTTCGTGCATGTTCGCCATTTTCGTTGTTTTGATGGGTTTGAAGGCAGGGCTGAACGCGGCATAGCCGATTGCAGCCAGGGGAATGAGGATTATCCAGCCTTTCACGTGTGTATAAAGACCTTACGCCCGAAACCTGTTCCCAGTTCAGATCGTTAACAATCAAACTTGATACAATCAAGGGGAGGAAACCTCAACAATGAGCAACGATAACGAAACCATGGCCGAAAAGGCGGAAGAAGTAAAAGAGAAGGTCGCAGAGAAGGCCGAAGATGTGAAGGAAGCCATCGCCGACAAGGCTGAGGATGTCGCCGATAAGGCCGAGGACGTCAAGGAGAACGCCGAAGAGAAGGCGGAAGACGCTGGTGACAAGGCGAAGGACGTCATGGCCAACGTGAAGGAAGAAGCGACCGATGCGATGCACGCCGTTGGCGGATTCCTGAAGAAGGCCGGCGAAGCCGCGGTCAACGCGGCCGAGAAGGTCACGGGCAAGGATCTCGACAAAGACGGCAAGATCGGCGGCTAAGTCAGCGCAAATCTTCGAAGGAGCCTCGCGAGTTTCTCGCGGGGCTTTTCAATTGTCGAGCTTCGCGATGGCGATGTCCGTCTGAGCAAAGTCATTGCCGGTGCAGAGGATGGGGGCACGGTGCCGAGCGGCGAGGGCGTAGACCATGCAGTCGCCGAAGTTGAGGGAGGCCTTATGGCGGCCCTTGCCGAAGCGCATAAAGGCGGTTAGGGCCATCCCGTACAAGTGATCGTCGAACGGCGCGATCCTCACAGCACCACTCCTCAGGATTTCGCCGATTTCATTACGCGGATCAAGACCGCTGCTGCCGCCGATCACCATCGCGGCTTCAAGAACAGTTGGAGCAGGGATTGCCGCTTCTTGAGATTCCAGCATCGCCTGCGTGATCCCCTCATTGCCTGGTTCTCGCCTGATGATCGCAACGAGAGCTGACGCGTCGATGACGAGATCAATAGCCATCAGGACCGTAACCGAGGATCTCCTCGCGCTCTTCCTTGGACATCGGTTTAGACACGCCATCGGCCGCAAACTTCGGCCACACCTGGGTCTCCAGAACATGCTGAACGCGGGCAAGGCGTTCTTCGATCGTTTCTTGGTGCTCGGCCCGCTTAAGTCGTTCTTCAAGTGCAACCCGAATCGCTTCGGTCTTTGACTCACCGAATTTGCGCGCCACCTCCGTGGCGAGACGTTCGACTTCCTCGTTTTTGATGTTCAATCCCATCTCGAATTCCTTTCTACCATTATACCAAAAATGGTAGAAAGGTAGAAACACTTTTCAGCTTTTGGCTATGCGTTGCGGGGCACGATGCATCCCCGCCCTTCCTTGGCCTTTGGATACAACATCGTTGACTCTTGCCTAATGCGACCGCGTGGAAACGGGGTGATTCTCAGTGGCGATTCAACACCACGCTCCATGCCGCCTCAACGAGTCTGTCTTCATTTCTCGCCCAATCTGCCGCCGTCGGCGACTCCGAACGAAGGATGGCGAGGCAAACGGAGGTCGGCAAGGCGATCAGGTAGAGGCCGAGCATATGGACAGGGAAATGCCAGAACGGGAAGGGTTTCGCGGGAATGTCCGGATTGGTTCGCCTGATTTTGACCCCTCTAACAGCCTCGATTAGGAACCAAACAAAAG
>JBKJIP010000459.1:0-5566 GCA_046598515.1 Fimbriimonadaceae bacterium
CGCTCGTAAAAACGATCTGTTCACCCACTGTCGACTCTTTCGGCACCGTTACCGATGAGTAAAACCCGGTTAGCCACACACCATTACCTGTAACTGGAAACGTAAGGCTTGTCGTGAGCCGCGTTCCAACCTTTAACTTCATCACCGAAGGATCGCCGCCCTGAACCATTGAGGGGTCAAAAGCGAAACTGGTGATTGTCGGATAGACCATAAATGTAACTTCGGCATAGCTTGAGTAGGGTGCCGTTCCGTTGGTCCGCATGAGTTTGTAGTAAGCGCGGTCAACCCCCGCAAATCCCGATGTGGGTGAGTAGCTGAAACTCCCCTCGTTAAACACGGTGAGGCTCCCATTCATGGGTGCCTGTGTTAGGGCGAGTGTCGCTTGTGAGCCTTGGCGGTCATTTTGACGAAGGCCGGGAGCGGACGAGTTGATGGCCTGACCGACCTGGGTTGAATAGGAGTCGTCCAATGCGATCGGATTGAGCTCGTACTTTGCGATAGCAGCGTCATAGGCTTGAGAACCCGTTAGGTTTCCCGCCACCAGCAGATCGCCACGATTGTCGACCCGCAGTATCTGCATGTTTGCGTTGGGGGTTTGTGCATTTGCCGATGACCCCGAGAGTCGCTCCTGCCAACTATAACCCGGGTTACCCGACGGATAGCCTGGCAACACCCCGGAAATGAGAGTCGCGCCACTTGAGAAAGTTGCAACGCCATAGTAAAATTCTCCACCCGTCAATCCCGCGGCGACTCCCCCGCCGAAGAAAATCCCGATTGGACTGCTCACGCTATAGGTTCCACCCGAAAATCGAGCCTGAAATGCCCGCAGGTACGTGTTGTTCATAGGGTCGTCCACGCGACCGCAAGCGATGAAATTTCCATCGGCGAGCCTCGCAAATTTGGTTTGGTTGATGCGACTGGCCGTTCCAACACTGATCGGCCCCCCAACATTACTCGCTTGCGCACCGTTCTCATCGAAGGTGGTGATGAAGAGCCGATCGTCGCTACCTGCGGAGCTCACCGATAGGACAGCGCAAGTCGTGCCTGTCAAATTAAAATCACGCAGAATGTCGCGTGGCGAATTATTGGTGTGGCGCAGCCACATCAGGGAACCGCTCGGGCTGTACTTGGCAATGTTTGTGTGGATATCCGAAGATGTTCCGTATGAGTAGCCACCGACATAGATGTTCCTGGTCGAATCAACCGCAACATAGTAACCAGCCTGAGTCTGGACCGGAAAGTTCGGGTATGCGTAATCTCGGTTCCAGAGCCAAGTTCCATTGGGCAAGTAGTGGCTCGTTCGCATCGTCGGGCCGGCACCATTGTTGATTGAACCTGTCGTGCTAATCTCGCCCGCGGAGTCTACGGCGACATCCCAAAAATCGCTGCTAATGGTCGCAGTCCCAGGCCTTTCCCACAAAAACGCACCAGACGAGGAGTACTTCACGAGGTAGCTTCTACGACTCATGTTCGTGAACTTGTGCATTCCTGCGGCAAAGACGTTTCCAGAGGAGTCCACGGCTACGGATCGAAAAAAGATTCCCCCCTCGCCCGTCATCGGCAAGACTCGTTCCCACAGTTTCGTTCCGTTTCGATCGAATTTAACGAGAATGCCTCCGGTATCCGGGCTCAATCCATTCACGCCGCAGGCGTAGTAGTTGCCCTGCGCGTCAGTCGTTAGATCGGTGAAGTCATCGTTCCCCGGCAATGAGGTCGTCTTTAGCCACACCCTGGAAACAGGTTGGGCTACGAGCATCGAGACAGCGAGGAACAATGGGCCGACTAGCCAGGAACGCATACCCTAGTATACGGCAGGTATAGCTATCGCCAAGGTCGTTCAGACCTGGTGAGGTCGATCTTCAAAGCCCGGTAAGGGCAAAGAAGCGCCATCCCACGAGTGGTCCGCATCCGGATAGAAGCAGATCGCCGGCCCTCCGACGTTATGTGAATTGTAAACGACGCAAATGAGCCAGCCTCCCGGTACGGGAGATCGATGGACCGTGGCGTGAACAAATTCGTGTCGCGGCTCTGCGACCGGCAACTTTTGCCAGTGGATATGCAAAGAGACACCTCCTAAATCTGCTGACGATCAATTCAAGGAGATGTTCTGCGCGGTTTGGATTGTTCATGTGCGAGCACGAAACAGGCGCGGGCGAAGGCGGCTTGGTCCAGGATTTCTGGGTTCTTTGCTACCTGAAGTTTCTTCCAGTCCACCGGGTAGTGGCCCTTCTCATTTCGAGCTGCCCTGACGGTCCGTAGAATTTCCTGATACTTCGCGCCTGGACGGGATTCCATTTGAGACTTCGTGCCTCGTCGGACTTCACCATTGCGCAAAGAGAACGGCTGTTCGTGCCACAGCAACGCTTCATATAGCAAGTGCGTGAATCGGCCGGGATCGGCGATGTGTTTGCCGTCCGGTAGCCACCGCTTCTCCGCCGCCAGCGCGAGGCTTCCGTAGTTGTCCCAAGTTTTCAAGTCCAGTTCCTTAAGCAGATCGTGGGTTCGGATCATGAGCGCGGTGTTGTAGGTCCACTTCGTCTTATCGACTTTGCCCGAGTTCGAGATGTTGTCCCACATCAGCCCGTCGGCCGGATCGCGAAGATTCTTCGACGTCCAATCGAAGATCTCTTTGCCGAAAACAAGGTAGCGCTGCTCCTTCGTCTCCTTGAACATCAGGAGGCAGGCGGCCGCGGTCGGGGCGCAGGAGCACGTGTTGCGCGAGGCCCGATCGGTCTCCCGCCAATAGACGCCGCCATCTTTGGCGCGGCCCGCGAGCGCGAATTCGAGGGCCTCCTTCGACCAGTCGAGGTACTTGTCGTCGCCAAGAATCTGATAAGTTTCGAGCAGCGAGAGAGCCATCCAGGCGTTATCGTCGTAGTAGCGGTCCTTCGGCTTGGGTGCCGGCCACACGTCGTAGCCGCCGTCGTTCCAATAGACTCGCGTCGCATCCGCATATTCGCGGAGCCACGGCTTGTACTTCGCGTCGACTTTCGTGGCCGCGTTTAGGGCGGAAAGCATCACGCCCACGCCCCAGTTGAAACTCGGCTGCTTCTTGTCCGGCTTCTCGCTGTACAGCTTGGATTTCGGGAGGTAGTAGTCGCGCCGAATCATCTCCAGCGCCTCGCGCCCCCATTCGGCGGGAGAGTCCAACACGGTCACAAGGGCTGCCATAGCTAAGATCACAGGCTAGAGTTTAGCTGAGCATGCGACCCCCCTTTGCGTCTCCTTTGCGCCCTTTGCGCCTTTGCGTTAAGAAGACCTTGAAGTCGGTTGTTTGATCCTGATTGAAAGGCACTTTTAACGCAAAGGCGCAAAGGGCGCAAAGGGCGCAAAGGACGCCAAGGGATGCGGCCCGGAACTTCATTGGGCGTCGTCTTGACATTCTCACGGGCCCTCAACCTCGTATAATCCTCCCGTGACAGACCTCGTCATCGCCATTGACGGCCCCGCCGGCGCCGGAAAATCTACCGTTGCCAAGCGACTGGCCAAGGAACTCGGCCTTCGGTTCCTCGACACCGGCGCCATGTATCGCTGCATAGCTCTCCTCGCTACTCGATATGGTCTAGGACCCGATGACGGCGAGCAGGCAGCCGAACTCGGCAAGGATGCCGTGATCGAGTTCGCCGACGGCGACCCCCAGCGCGTGATCTTGAACGGTGACGACGTGACTGCCCAGATCCGAACCCCGGAAATGGGCGAACTTGCGAGTGCCCTTAGTGTGCACACTCCCGTCCGCCGCCTCCTGGCGGACCAACAAAAAGCGATCGTAGCCCGCGGAGGCGTGACACTAGAAGGTCGTGATACCACGACGGTTACCGCCCCCAACGCCCCCGTCCGCATCTTCCTATCCGCCAGCGTCGATGAGCGGTCGCGACGACGTCACGAAGAATTACGGGAAAAGGGGATCGCGATCGAGCTCGAGGAAGTCAAATCACAGATCCAAGAGCGAGATCACCGAGACTCTTCGCGGGCGGATAGCCCACTGATGATCGGTGAGGGCGTCACCGTCATTGATACGAGTGAGATGACAATCGACGAAGTTGTCGAGCAAATCAAAAGTTTGGCCTTGGCCGTCTAGCCGCCCAGATACGCTTCCTTGACCTTCGGATTCGTCAGCAGATTCTTGCCCGTATCGCTCAACACGATCTCGCCCGTCTCCAAGACGTAAGCCCGGTGCGCGATCTCCAGCGATCGGTTCGCATTCTGCTCCACAATGAGAACGGTCGTGCCGTCCGAATTGATATCAGTCACGATCCGGAAAATCTCCGTCACCAGATTCGGCGCCAGACCCAAAGAAGGCTCGTCCAGTAGAAGAAGCTGGGGACGAGACATCAAGGCTCGTCCGATAGCAAGCATTTGCTGCTCGCCGCCCGAGAGTGTGCCCGCGTTTTGCTTGAGCCGCTCGCGGATTCGGGGGAAGCGCTTCATGATGGCTTCCATGTCGGCGCCGATCTCCGCGTCCTTGCGGATGATGGCACCGAGCTGGAGGTTCTCCAGAACGCTCATGTTCGTGAAGATTCGCCGACCTTCGGGCGAGTGGCTGATGCCCATCTTGACGATGTTGTGCGCGGCCGTCTCATGGATGTCTTCGCCTTTGAAGGCGATCGTTCCAGTTCGAGCGCGAATCATGCCGCTGATCGTTCGCAGGAGGGTGCTCTTTCCGGCTCCATTCGATCCGATGATCGCGACGATCTCGCCTTGGGCGACGTCGATCGAAACATTGTTTAGGGCTTGGATCGCCCCGTAGAAAACGTTGATGTCGCGAATAGCCAGCATCGGGGTTTTAGTTTAGCGCGTCAGCGCGTACAGACGCGACCATGATTCGAGTTCCAGTTCGTGAGGACGCACCGTAAGGGGCAAACCCGCCCGCTCGACCAGGTCTTTGTCGAACCCGGTGGAATGCAAATTGTTAGCGACCGTCTTCCGCGGCTGCGTGAATCCTCCGTGGACGAACGCGAAGAAATCGTCGGGATGGTCGTCTTGTCGCGGGAGCAGCTCGAGAACCACGCTGTCCACCTTCGGGGGCGGAAAGAACGCCCCTGGCGGGACTTGGGCGACTCGTCGAACGGTGAAGCGAGCCTGAATCATAACGGATAGCCCGCCCCGATTGCGGTCGCCGGGCAGGGCCAGAATCCGAGTCCCGACTTCCCTTTGCATCATCAAGACCGCCTTGCTCCAAAGGTGCCTGGCATCGGTGATCCGGCCTAGCAAGGGCCCCGTGATGTAGTACGGTAAGTTTGAAACCACGCCCCTCGGCTCCGGCATGGCTTCCAAAATCGGGCAAATAGGCTCTTCGAGCGCGTTCTTGAAAAGAATCTCAGCTTTGGGGGCGGACTCGGCCAAAGCCGGTCCCAGGCGTTGGTCGACTTCGAGAGCCACTAATCGCGACACGTTTTCAGAGATCGGTCCGGTTAGAACCCCCGGCCCAGGTCCGATCTCGAGAACCCCGGCGAACCCATCGAAGCACTTCACGATCGCATCCACAACCGTGGAGCTAACCAAGAAATGCTGGCCGAACCCCTTCTGGGCATCCAGTTGATGCCGTTTCAGAAACGGTTTAAGAATG
>JBKJIP010000056.1:0-11286 GCA_046598515.1 Fimbriimonadaceae bacterium
CGCGGCCATTTCCTTCTTCTTGTCCGTGGTCGCACTGTTGTAGAGTTCCTCAATGGTTGAGTAAGCCACCAGCGTGCCCGCTGCCGAACCGATCGGATCATCAGTCATCGCCTTCACGCCGCGATCGAGAAAGCCTTCCAGCTTCTTTTGACGCTCGGCTGGCTGGAGAGAGAAGTTCTTGGGGTCATTCGTGAAGACCTGTTTCTCGTACATCACCTGATAGCCGGGGCTGGCCCATTCGATCAGCTTGGGATCGGCTTTGAGGGCGGTCAATCCATCCTGCATCTTGGTGACGGCGCGAGGCTGGACATATTGATCCTTGTACTTCGCGAAGTTGGCTTTCAGGTCCGCCGGTGCTCCGTTGGTGATGCTGTCCAATCGGAACAGCTCAACGGTTTGCGGGAATCCGAGTGGTTCGGACAATTCACCCTGCTTGAGCTTGGCGACGGGCGCATAGGACTCATTGATCTGAATCGTGGTGCCGTCGATCTGCATGATGTTCTCATGCTTGGCCTTCTTGATCTTCGGATTCTTGGGATCGGTCGCCTCGGCTTCATCCGAATAGCGATCCATGGCCGCTTCGAACGTCATGCCGCCCTGAATCTGCTTCTTGATGTCATTGAGTTTCTTGACCAGATCCTCGCCCGGATGCTTCGACTTTTCGAGAATGATTCGCTTCGTATTGTAGGTGTCGAAAGACTTGGCGACTTCGGCTTCGGTAGCCGGGATCTTGCTGGCGTAGTGGTCGATCAGGATGTTGTTCGCGTAACCGATCTTGACGTCATTGGCGCGGACGGGATCAGCGAGAGCCTCCTTAAGGCCCTTCGTGTTCTGCTCCATGACTGCCTTGGGAGAGACTCGATATTGGGATTCGTAGTACTTGTCGAAGTCGGCTTGAGTCGCGTTGGCGGAAAGCTTCTTCTGGGTAACCCACTCTTCACGCTGCTTTAGAAAGGCTTCTTTGACGGCCTTATCAAGCACGGGCGCGATGGTGGCCTCATTCAACGTGATGCCTTCTTTCTTGCAGAGCGCGAGAAGGAGGCCGGCGACGACGGTCTGCTCGACGGCGTGGCCCTGAACCATGGCCTCGATTTCGGGTGGCGCTTTCGTGGCTTGACCGCCCATGTAGCTCTGGCGTGTCTGCTCCGCGAAGGCGTTCACGTACTTCAGGGTCAACGGGAACCCATCGACGTTGGCCACGACTCCGGCACCCAATTCCGCCGTGCCACCCTGGCCTTGCTGCGGACTGTTGCATTGGGTGGTGACCCCGAGCAGCATGATGACGCTGCAAACGATGGCAATGACCCAGCCACAGCCGGATTTTTCTACGAACTCACGAAACTTGGAAATCGACACTCGAAGTAACTCCTCGGACAATTAGATTATGGCGGATTTGAAAAAGTAGACAAATAAGGGTGTATAATCCGTCTACTCTAGGTGGAGATCCCAATCTCTAAGGTAGGCGCTCATGGCAAAGGGACTGACTAAGCGACAGCAAATGATCTTGCAATACGTGCTGGACTACGTTCAGCGAGAAGGATATCCGCCTTCCATTCGCGAGATCGGAGCCCACTTTGAAATCGGCAGTTTGCGAGGCGTAACCGTTCACTTAGATGCATTGGAACGCAAAGGCTATATTCAACGTTCCAATACGCCGCGTTCCATCAAGGTGACGCACCCGCAGTATCAGTCGAACAGCCGCGTGATGATGCTCCCTCTCCTGGGTTCGATCGCCGCCGGTGTTCCCATCCAGGCTCAAGAGAATGTGGAAGATCTCATCCCGGTTCCGAGCGGAATGGTGAAGAACATCGAGAGCGCGTATTGTCTACGTGTTCGCGGTGATTCGATGACCGGCGAGGGCATCATGCCGCGCGATCTAGTCGTTATCCGCCCGCAAAAAACCGCAAATCACGGCGATTTGGTAGCCGTTTTGATCGGTGAAGAGGCGACGGTCAAGCGCATTCACTTCGATCGCGACGCCGTTCGGCTCATGCCGGCCAACTCTGCATACGATCCGATCGTGATCCAGACCGATGACGCCTACGTCCTCGGGCGAGTTGTCGGCCTCATCCGCGACTACGACAATATGGCCTTCTAGGCGTAGTCTTGACCGCGAGTAGCTCGACCAAGTTACGGCCTCCACCCGCCACGGGTGGAGGCCGTGCGTATCGATACGCGCATCCCTCATGCGTTCGTTATCACGTTAATCGTGATGGAATGTAGCGGTGAAACTGGAGCGCGTTCCCCATCTTGGGTAGGGCAGAACATTATTGGTGTGATTTTGCCGACAGACGTCCCACTCACCGAACTATTCGGCACATCCAGCCCTCCTTACTTACATGCTCTCCACTTTATTTTCCCTTGCGCCGGACCAGTTGGCTTATGTAGACGGCGGTACCGGCAGCATGGTGATCCAGGCCGTACTCGCGGCCGGCTTCGCCGCCGCTTATGGGTTCCGCGGAGCTTTTGCCCGCGTTCTTTCGCTCGTGAAGCGAACGCCTCGACAGAACCCCGACCAGACTGTTTAGTTTCTAATGCCAACCGAACGTGTGCCCGGGTCTTTCCGAGACCCGGCCGGGTTCGTCTACACCCGCGATGGCGTCTTGTATCGCCAGATCAACCGCTCCTTCGGTTCGACCTGGGATGCTTTCGTCGCCTCCGGACTGCATGGCGATCTGGTCGAGAAGGGGCTCCTCATCCCTATCCGAAATGCGGAACTCGGTCACGCGGCAAGCGAGACCGCTCATCTTGTCGTTCGCCCCGAGCCCCTCTCCTTCATTAGCTATCCCTATGAATGGTGCTTCAGCCAACTTCAGGATGCGGCCCTCACCACGCTAGAAATGATGCGCCTGGCTATGCACCAAGGTTTTTGGCTACGGGATGCGTCCGCATTTAATGTTCAGTTTCCTTCCGGTAAACCTGTACTGATCGACTCTTTAAGTTTCGAGGCATACCGAGAAGGTTCGGCCTGGCCGGCCTATGGCCAGTTCTGCCGGCACTTCCTTGCGCCCCTAGCCCTCGCCTCTTTCATAGACCTTCGCTTGATCGGTCTAACCCGAGAGCATATCGATGGCGTGCCCCTCGATCTCGCCTCACGAATGCTTCCCGGTAAGACCAAGCTCAATCCGGGCCTGCTCGCGCACCTTCACATGCATGCCGCGGCCGGAGTCAAATCGGGCGGCGAGGATCAGGCGGCGCCCCCGCGGACGATTCCCAAGAACGCAATTCTTGGCATGATCGACAGCCTAGATCGGGTTATCAAATCCCTCAAAGCGCCGACCATTCCCACAACCTGGGGTGGCTATTACGGGTTTACCAACTATGACGAGAGCTCCTTCGAACTGAAGAAAGCGATGGTTCGGGAAGTGACTGAGAGCGTAAACCCGAAGACCATTTGGGACCTCGGCGCGAACTCCGGAGTGTTCAGCGAGGCCGTTGCCGGAAGCGGACGTCAAGTCGTCGCTTGGGACGGCGATCCACTTGCGGTCGAAGCCGCTTACACGAAGTGGCGGAAGGAAAAGCGAGGTGATCTGCTCCCTCTGCTGCAGGACTTTACGAACCCCTCGCCCGCACTCGGCTGGGCTCACAACGAGCGGCAGAGCATGGCCCAGCGTGGCCCCGCCGATCTGACGATTTCACTCGCCCTGATCCACCATCTGGCCATTGGCAATAACGTTCCGCTGCCGATGATTGCGGCCTGGTTGAGGTCGCTGGGCCGTTTCTGCCTCATCGAATTCGTGCCCAAAGAAGACTCGCAAATGAAGCGAATGCTCTCGTCCCGTGAGGACATCTTCGACGACTATCACGAGGATGGATTTCTTGCTGCCTTTCGGGAGCACTTCGACTTGAAGGAGCGTCGTCCGATCGAAGGAACCGCCCGCACCCTCTTCCTTTTTGTCAGGTGATCCTAATGGCGAAGGGAGAAGCTAGCTCGAGGACAGTTGCCTTTCACCCTCCGCTCGTCGCCGCCTTTCCCGTGCTTGCCGTCTTCTCTGCGAATACCGGCTTGTTTCCAATCCACGATTTGACCCGCCCACTTCTCGTGGCTCTCGGGGCCGGGCTCGTTCTGTGGCTCCTCTGTTCGCTCTTGCGATGGTCCTTTGAACGCGGTGCGCTGCTCGCATCATTCCTTCTCGTCGGGATTTGGATCAGCCGCAAGATCATCGGTCATTTCGAAGCGGCGGTGTGGATGATGTGGATTCTGCCCGTTGTGCTCGGAGTCATCGGCTTCGCCCTCTCCCGCAAAGCGGTCGTACCCACACGTTTCCTGAACCGATTTGCCCTGCTCCTGGTCGTAGTCTCCAGTGTTTCAATCGGTCTGCATGCTCGCGGAGGAAGCGTCGCGCCCCAGGTGATGGCTGGGAAGGTGGCAGCGACAAAGCCGCCGGACATCTTCTTTCTGCTTCTCGACGGTTATGGCCGCGCGGATCAGCTCGAGCGGGTGATGGGTTGGGATAACTCTCCCTTTCTGAATAGTCTCGAACGGTCGGGATTCTTGGTCATGGACCAGAACAAGTCCAACTATTGCCAAACTGCGCTGTCGCTGGGATCGATGCTAAACCTGGATTTCATCCAAAAGATCTTGCCCGATGCGAAGAAGAACGATTCGGACCGAAGCCGGGCCGTTAACCTTGTGAATCGACCGCTAGTGGTTCGCGAACTCCGGTCCGCCGGATACGAATCGATCGCCATCTCCACGGGCTTTCCCTCATTCGATTTCGCTGGCTTCGATCTCGTGGTCACTGAAGTGCCACCAGTAACCTACTTCGAATCCGTCCTGCTCGAATTTATGCCATCGGGGCCGGAAGGATACACCGTCGAATCACAGTTCGACGCTCGCCGTCACTTTCTGAAGACCGCGTTCGCTGAGCTCAGGAGGCTCGGCCCACCCACGGCGAAACCCCGCTTCGTCTTCGCCCACATTTTGGCCCCCCATCCTCCCTTTGTTTTCGATGGTGAAGAGGTAACCCCGAAGCCGCTTGGCGGCTACAACTTCTTCGACGGGTCGGATTACATGACGTTTGTGGGAACGCCGATCACGTACACCAAAGGCTATCGCGGTCAAATCGAATGGGTGAACAGTCGGGTGGGCGAATTGGTGAAGAGCCTTCTGAGTCGGCCGGGCCCAAAACCGATCATCCTGCTACAGGGGGATCACGGATCTAAGCGTGGCTTGGATCAGAACGACATGTCGAAGACAGATCTTAAAGAAGCCATGTCGCCCCTTGCCGCCTACTATGTGCCGGACTCCATCCGGTCGCAAATCAAGGCGACCACGACGCCCGTAAACGTTATGCGCTTGGTGACGGGATTGGCGACAGGCAAAAAGGTCGAGCTCCTGCCGGATCGATCTTTTTACAGCCCGTTCGCCCTACCCTACGATTTCACGGACGTCACCGATCGGTGACATCGCCCTACATATCCATCTTTCCGTCTTTCAACATCATGTGATGCATCTCGACGATCGGCGCATACTTCGAGGCGTAGTTCCGCACATTTGAGTTGGCGGCATTTTTCGAGGTCGCTTTGTAGAGTGCGATGGCCTTGTTATGATCCTCCATCATGTGCACCTTGTATGCGTTGTCGAAAGCCTCGCCCTTCAGCCCGGATAGGTGCTTCCAGGCAGCGCGGTGCTCGGGGGCCATGGACTTCGGCAGGGAGACTTTCTCGGTTTTGCCCAGTTGGCGGAGCTCTTGGAGGGCCACGCCGTGATCTTTGGACATTCGCTTGCCGTAGGCTCGGATGAACTGGGAGTTTCCGCGCATGGCGGCCAGTTCGCCGAGCTTAATCTCGGCAATATTCCCCATGGTCGCGGCCCGCATAAAATGCCGATCTTTGGCGTTTACGGCTTTTAAGGGTGCTGTACCGCCCGTGGCGACAGCGGCAATCAATATGGCCGCCAACATGGTTCGTGCTCTATTCATCCGAATCTCCTTCGCGCGCTTGGCTCGCTTATGTGGATGAACGTACGTCTGAGTCCACCGGTCACATATCCTCTTCCGGCTGGTGCCCCTCCACCACCTTACAAGCCTGTCAAGGATGTTCTGTCCTCATGTGTCAACGATGTCCGTCCTTACACGAAGTCGGGATGGGGCAACTGTAATATGCCCAAAACCAAGTAATGGTGGGGATGTATCTGCCCGACAGAGCACAGGATCCAAACTTCAAGCAAAAAACGCCCGGACCGCAGTTTGTGGCTGGCCACGCTCTTCTGACCTCCCTCTTCGCCTTCCTGGTCCTGGTCTATGGGGCCGTAGGTCTCGGATTTGGAGTTGGATAGCGCTGGATCTATTGCCCGGATCGTATTCTAAGCCATGGGTGTGTACGTCGATGGCATTGTCCATCACCCCGGTTGTGGCCTCCGGTCCGAATACTGGTGCCACATGCGGGCGGACACCCTCGAGGAGCTCCACGAAATGGCGGACCGAATCGGCATGCGCCGCATGTGGTTCCAAGACCGTCCCGGCGCGCCGCACTACGACCTGCATCCGGAAGGGAGAGAAAGGGCCATCGCCCTCGGCGCGATACCGCTGACGCGAAGGGAGTGGGTAGCCAAGTTTCCACTCAAGCCCCGGATAGCACGGGAATAGTTCGGTCCATCAAGAAGTTCGGATCATTCAGCTCTCGGCACTCGCTCCGCAACCTGAGAGCACCTGATCCAGCGTCGCCAAGTCTACTGGCTTGACCAGATGTGCGTCAAAGCCGGCTTCCTCGGTTCTTCGCCGGTCATCCTCTTGCCCCCAACCCGTTAGTGCGATCAGCAGGATCGACTTGCCCCACTCCGTGTTGCGGATGGCGCGACAGGCTTCGTAGCCGTTTAGCTTCGGCATGCCGATGTCGAGAAGAACCGCATCGGGGCGGAACTCCTCCGCCATTGCCACGCCCTTCTGACCGTCTGTCGCGACATAGGTCGTGTGCCCCGATGCTTCGAGCAGCATCGAAAGAGTCGTGGCAATGTCCTCGTTGTCGTCCACCACTAATATTCTCATCGTCCTTTCCACCTCCCGAATGGAAGCAGGCTCTTCGGCGGGCCCCTCGGGCTCCTCTGGCGCCAAAGGCAGCCTGACTGAAAACTCGCTCCCTTTGTCCTTGCCTTCGCTTCGCATGGCAACAATGCCGCCGTGCAACTCGACGAGGTGGCGAACAAGGGATAACCCGATGCCGAGCCCGCTTTGAGGGCTATCGGGCATGCCGTGGGCTTGGAAAAACATCTCAAATAGGTGCGGCTGGGCTTCGGGGGCGATGCCGATGCCGTCGTCTTTCACGACGACCAAGACCTCGTTCCCTTCCACCGTCGCGGTCAAGCTGATCCTGCCCCGAACCGGCGTGTACTTCGCGGCGTTGGTCAGCAGATTCATGAAGACCTGAGAAAGGCGAATAGTGTCACCGAAGAGCCAAACTGGCTCCTTCGGAATGTTCACCGTGAGTCGGTGATCCTTCGCATCGATTATCGGCGAACTCGTCTCCACAGCCCCGAAGATGATTTCGGAGAGCTGAACGCGCTCCAATCGGAGTTCTAGCTTGTTGCGTGTGATGCGGGAGACATCGAGCAGGTCGTCGATCAGGCGGGTCAAATGAGTTACTTGGCGTTCGATGACCTCGCGGCCCTTCTGTAGAGTGTCCTCGCTGGGACCGGTGAGCCTCATGAGTTCCACGGCATTTCGAACCGGAGCAAGCGGATTCCTCAACTCATGAGCCAAGGTCGCAAGGAAGGCGTCCTTCCTACGGTTGGCTTCCGAAAGGTCGGCCGCGATCCGCCGCAGTTCTTCTTCCGATTTCTTTCGCGCTGTGATGTCGCGGAGGATCGCCGTCGACAACTCCCCATCCGTCAATTGGAATGTGTTAACGGCAGTTTCCAGGGGGAAAACGGATCCGTCTTTGCGGTTGCCTTCTACTTCTTGGCCCAATTGGTAACCCGGATCGGCGAACAGCATTCCGACGTTCTTGCCAATGACTTCTTCCGCTTCATAACCAAACAGTTCTTCAGCCGCGGTGTTGAAAGATTCGATTGCCCCGTTCTCGCGGAACGTGATGATGCCGTCGGGAACGTGGTCAACGACAGACTTGAACCGAGCCGCGGACTCGTTCTGCTCGATTTCGGCTTGCCGGCGCCCACTGATGTCTCGGAAAATAAGGACGCATCCGACGACGTTTCCGGCTGGATCCTTAATCGGGGCGGCGCTGTCATCGATCGGCCGCTCGATGCCGTCTTTTCCAAGCAGAATCGTATGATTCGCGAGACCGACGATCACGCCTTCTCGAATCGCTCTCTCGGTCGGACTTTCGACTGTCTCTCTCGTCGCCTCATTGACGATGCGGAAGACATCGGCCAGGGGTTTCCCTTCTGCCTCCGCGCTAGTCCAGCCAGTCAGCCTTTCCGAAACGCCGTTAAGGTGGGTGACTTTGCCATCCCGATCGGTGGTGATAACGCCGTCTCCGATACTGACCAGGGTCGTCAGATAGAACTGCCGCTGCGCGGCGATCTCTGCCGTCGCCCGATCCTGCTGTTGAACATGTCGGCGAACGCTGTATGTGTAGGCGATTACGGCGAAGATCGTCGCCAGGCCGGCTAGGATCCCAGTGAACATGGCCACGCGGTAGCTGGCCTCCATGTTCGCGACCCTCTCTGCCCGCATATCGCTGATCACCGTTTTGGCAAGGTCGATCTGCTTACGCAACTTTGTCATCGCCCCGGTGCCGCGATGTGTGAGAACGACCTTCCGTGCGGCCTCATAGCCCTGAGTTCGCAGAACCGTCAAGGTCTCCGCTAGCTCATCCATCTTCACTTTGAGTGCACTCTCGATGTTGTCGGTGAGAGAGGCGGCTTGCGGATTGGCTGCCATCGAAGATCGGATTATTCCCATTTGGGCGTCGACGTCCTTTCGGGCTTGCTCGTACGGCTCCAAAAATGACTTGTCGAGCGTGATGAGATACCCGCGCTGCCCCCGCTCCGCATCCTGAGCGATCTCGATCAGCTTTTGGAGGCTCATCAACTCTTCGTGCGTGTCGCCCACGCGTTCGAAATCTTCGAACAAGGATTTGGCGTTCCGAACCGACAGACTGAGATTCACGATAAGCAACAGGACGGCGAGTCCTGAGCCTATGAGGAACCATCGGTTAAAAGAACGAGACATAGTCTGCCCTGAGATATCGGCCGCCTGAGATGGTGTTGGGCGAACCGCTCCAATTATATCGTGTTTTCATGTTGAGCTTTGCAATGCTCAAGAGAGTTTCCGGTTTAACCCAAGAGGCAAAGGGAGGCGGGATGCGTTGCACTCCCTTAGGTTTACCGCTCACATGAGAGATCGTTGTCTGTGGCGCTGCATTCACGCACCGATTTACGAACACCCAGTAATCTCTTGCCGTTGATTCGCCGCATCGTTCTGGAGAATTTTATGTCTCATCGCCGCACGGTTATCGAGCCTGCGGAAGGTCTCACGGTGCTGGTCGGACCCAACAACTGCGGGAAGAGCGCCGTCGTCGTGGCACTGCAGTGCATGAACACATGCGACAATCGGAGCGCGCCGTTCGTGCGTCATGGCCAAAAGGAAGCACGCGTGGTGGTGGATACCTCGGAGGGCTCGCGGATTGAGTGGATTCGAGGCAAGAACTACACGAACTACAAGATCAACGGACGTGAGATGACTCGTGCCCGTCGTCCCGAGGACTTGGACGATCACCTTCGGCTGGCTCAAGTTGAGTCTGAAGATGGCAAGCGAACCTTTGACTTGCACTTCGCGGAGCAGAAGAACCCGATCTTCCTGCTCAACGAAAGCGGCGCGGCGGCAGCCACATTTTTCGCGGCGTCCAGCGACGCCGCGTACCTCGTTCAGATGCAATCGCTTTTGAAGCGCAAAGAGAGCGAAGCGCGGACCCGTCGTCGCGACCTGGAAGCCCGCATCGATCGGCAGCGAAAACAGTTGGACGCCTTCGAAACGCTGGCCAACATCGAGGCCGAGGCTAAACAAGCCCAAGAGCTGCACGCTGAGTTAGCACTTCAAAGAGAATCGATCCGAGAGTTGCAGAGGCTCCGATTTAACTTGGAGGAAGCGGCGATTGAAGCCGATGCGTGCCGCGCCGATCTCGACGTTCTCGGGGACGTTGACGGACCTCCAGACCTGCAGACAACCGATGAACTGGCCCGTTTTGCGATGTTGATCGAGCGGCTGGAGTTCAAAGTCCACCAAACCGCGGACCGCGCGACCGAACTGGAACCGCTTTCCTTGCCGCCGGAGGTCACCGATACCTCGCCGATAGCCTCGACCATCGAAATCCTTTCCCGCAAGCAAAAAGCGTACAAGAAGCTGGCGGATAAGACGGCGATTAGCGCGCAAGCCCCGAAGCCCCCCGACTTGGATGACACCGCTGGGCTTGGGCAATACGTACAAGATTTGTCCAATAGACTCTCTCAATTCCAGCGTACGAAGGATGCGGCAAAGCTGGTCGCAAATGAACATGCAGACGCCAAACGGCGTTTATTGGAATACGTGACGGCTAATCCGACTTGCCCTGTTTGCGGATCGACTCTGTCCGCCGATCGAATCTTGACGGAGTCCGGAAATTGAGCTACAAGGGCCTCCTTTTCATCGGCGACCCCCACCTCGCCCATCGCAATCCGGGGATGCGGCGGGACGACTATCCGCGCGTCGTCCTCTGCAAGCTCGAATGGAGCCTGAACTACGCTCGCGAGCACAACCTCCTCCCCTGCATTCTGGGAGACATCTTTCACAACCCGCGCGACAATGCGAACTGGCTCGTCGGCGAGCTCTGCGAAATGTTGGTCGGCCGGGAAGTTCTCACGATCTACGGCAACCATGACGTCCACGAGGATGCCATTCATGACAACGACTCCTTAAGCGTTCCCCTCAAAGCGAAGCTCTTAAAGTTGGTTTCCGAACAAAGCTACTGGATTGGCGAAATGAATGGCCGGCGAATCATTGTCGGGGGAACAAGCCATGGCCAGTTCTTCCCGCAGGTTTTCTCGAAGGGCGTGACCTCGGATTGTCTCGTGTTCTGGATGACGCATCACGACATTCAAGTCCCGGGGTACGAGCGAACAACCCGCTTGGCGGAAGAGATCGCGGGCATCGATATCGTCGTGAATGGCCATATTCATCTGCGCAAGGACGTTCTTGAGAAGCGTCGAACTAAGTGGGTCATTCCCGGCAACATCACGCGAACCTCCCGCGGCGAGCGCGAACATCAGCCCGCCGTCCTGCGCTTCGACATCTTTGAAGGCAAGCATCCGAAAGGGGCCGGCTACGAGATGTCCTATGTCAATATTCC
>JBKJIP010000317.1:0-6289 GCA_046598515.1 Fimbriimonadaceae bacterium
ACGTCTCGGTTCCGACGACGGTAACCGTTCCCCAGGGCTCCACGCAGGTTGCGTTCACAGCGTTCACCACGAACCCGGCCGCGACTCAGAACGTAACGATCTCCGCCCGTGTCTTCGGTGGCACAGCGGCGACGGCCTCGTTCACGCTCCATCCGATCCCTCCGTTCACCTATGAGGCTACGACCGCGGCGGTTTACGGCGGTTCATCCTTCGGTGCCACGGTAGACCTGCATATGGCCGCGCCCATTCTGACGACGGTCACGTTCAGCGACAACTCGACGTCCGTCGGCAGCCCGGCCTCGACATCGATCGCGGCGGGAGCCCAGACGAAGGGCGTAACCCTCACGACAGTAGCGGTCGCCGCAACTGTCAATGCCACGCTCACCGCGAGAATCAGCAGCGGCTCTGCGACCGACACGATCCGTGTCGAACCGCGTCCGACGCTGATCGCCTTCGTGGTCGATCCGAATCCGGTTAAGGGCGGCAATCCGACGACCGGAAAACTGACCCTGGACATCCCGGGTCAAGCCGGAGCGCTCGGAGCAACCTGTTCCGACACTTCGACGCTGGTCACCACGCCAGGCATAATCGTCATTCCCGCCGGAACGACGACTCACTCGTTCAACATCACGACGACCGCCGTCCGGGCGAATACGTACGTGAGCATTACGGTGAAGCTGGGAAGCGTTTCCAAAACGGAACGGCTTCTTTTGACGCCGTAGGCAATGACCCGAAAGCCCCCACTCCGTAAATGGAGTGGGGGCTTTTTGCCTTCTAGGGGTTCAGAATCAAGGCATCTTCAGCAGCGGCCGGCGAAATCCACACACATGGCCATGTTGCCTACTTCCATCCATCCGGGTGTAAGCGTTGACGATTGCTACCGCGATCTCTCTCGGATGCCTTTTTTCCCAAGTAGCCTTACCACAATCACTCGGCATACCGCGAACATGGGGATGCCGAAAATGATGTTGGCTGCGACTATCAGATCTCGGGCCGCGATTGAAAAGCTGCCCTGGCGGCGGATCTCGTCTTGCACGACGTAGATATCCAAAACCACCAAAATTGCGGCCGTGATGAGGCTGGTAACCAGGACCACCTTAAACTTAGAACCCTTCTCGCTTCGCGACATGACGGTGCGGGCCTCTGGCTGAAAACTTTACGCGGCGCGATTCAAAGAATCGCGCACCAGCTTCAGCCCGAAGCGATATGCCGGGAACTCGGCGCTTAGCTTTTGCAGGAGCGCCGCTTCCGCCTCATAGGGCGAATGCGTGAACGTCGAAGCAATGAAATAGCTTTCCCGGCCCTGGGTGTCGATGTCGATCGACTCCTTTTCCACCATCTCGGGGAACATGCCGCCGCAGACGAGGAGGTAGTCACCAAGGTGCTTGTGGACCTCCCTCTCCCGTGCGAAGGACTCCGCCTTCAACCGAACATCCCCTTCCGCCAGCATCGCGCCGATCGTTTCAACCCTTCGACCGGCCGCGTCCTTGATGGCGTAGATGCGGTCGTGATGCATAAACTCGACTAGACGGTCGGTGATATACGTCTCGATTTGCTCATCGTTGAGGCCGACATGGCGGTCTAGCGATGTGTGCAGCACATCGGCGAAGAACTCTCGAATGGGGTGAACGGGGGGATAGGAATCCATGATGCACTCGGTTTTAGTTCAATCTCTCTTTCATACGACACAGTTTTGAGTGACAAAGTTGCATTGAACTCAGCGGTAGCCACAATCTTTCTTTCGGGCTTTTTTTCACCTTTCTCTCCTGAACCCTTTACCGGGTCCAAACCATCTTGTAGAATGTGCATATGCGTCTAGGAAGGATTCGCGCTTTTGCCTGTCTGGCCCTCGCTACCGTCGGGGTATCCGCGAACGCCCAATATTTTAGGGTTGTTCAAAAGCAGGCCAAGCCGCTCGATATCGCTCAGGGAACCGTTGCCGTGTTCACCCATCCCCAAGCCAACCAGTTGCCCATGCCGGCGACCATGTTGGGCAATCCGAATGTAAATGTCGTTCGGAGCCGCACCGCGGGGACGTGGTTTGTTCAGGCCAATCGTTCTTCAGAGCAGCTCGTTCATGATTTCGCGAGCCTGCCCGGTGTGAACTACGCCGCGCCGGTGTTCCGCAGCAAGCAGAACCAGCCGATCTACTTTAAACAGAAGATCTTCTTGAAGATGCAGCCCGGAATTTCCGTGGAACAAGGCCTCTCGGTCGTTCGCGGCCTCGGATACAACTCCGCGACCAATGCCCCCTACCCGGGCGTCATTGAGATTCAGCCGAACTCCAAGAACGGCTTCGAAGTCTTGAATGCGACCAATCAGCTCGCCTGGCGAAACGACATCAAGTACGCCACCGCGAACATGAACATGGGTGGCGACAAGGCGCTGACGCCGAACGATCCGCTCTATCCGCTGCAGTGGGCATTCCGGAACAACGGCCAGATCGCCGGTAACCCGACGAACCCGGTCCTCTGGCGCGATATGAAGATCGAGCCCGCATGGGACATCACCTTGGGTAGCCCCACGATTGGCATTCTGATGCTCGACGACGGTCTCGACCTCGATCACCAAGATATCAACCGCGGCCTTGCCACGGATGTGACCGGCGAAGGTGTCGACGGTCGACACATGTCCCCCTTCGATTTCCATGGCACACTCGTTGCCGGCTGCATGACAGCCATCACGAACAACAGCTACGGCATCGCTGGCGTCGCGGGTGGCAGTAAGACATGGTCGGCTCGTGCCCACATCATGGAACCAAATGCCCTCGAAGGCTTCGCCACCAATCCCGGCATCACCTTCCGGACGCAGGAAGATTGGGTTGCCAACGCGCTCCTGTGGGGCCTCACCAACGGCTGCCGAGTTTCGAATAACTCCAACTGCTACAACGAAGAAAGCGAGCTCATCACCGATATGTATCTGCTCACGCGACAGACGGGCATGATGCACTTCGCGGCCGCCGGTAACGATGGCACGACCACGCTTCCCTATCCGGCTAACGACGACAGCGTTCGCGCGGTCACCGGTATCGACGACCAGGGTTTCCAGATTGGAACCACAGGTACAGATATCGCCTACTCGATGCCGGCCTTCAGGATTATCTCCACCGACCGGATCGGCAACTTTGGCGTGGACAGCAGCGAGTTCTCGCTCAGCGAATTCCTTAGTCAGAACGACGCCATCGGCACATCCTATGCCTCGGCCTACGCCGCTGGCGTTGCCGCGTTGATGCTCTCGGTTAACCCGAACCTCACGCCCGACCTAATCGACGAAATCCTGCAAGGCACGGCTATCGACATGATCGAGCCGCCGACCGAGCCGGATCGACTTTTCGGTTACGACGACAAATGGGGCTGGGGCCTTATCAACGCCGGTCAGGCTGTCGCCAATGCTGGCTACCAGGGCGTCGTCCTTTCCGCTAGCGCGGTTCGCGGTGGCACGAGCGTCCAGGGCACAGTGCTCCTGCTCTATCCGACGGCGGTCGGCATCGACGCTCGCCTCGAGTCGAGCCACCCGGCACTTGCTTCTGTTCCGCCGTCCGTGAATATTCCTATCGGGAGTTCGAGCGCGACGTTCGGCATAGAGACGCAAGGCGTGAACGTTCCCACGACAGTCGTTATCACGTCTATCGTAAATAACGTTGACCGAACGGCTTCCCTGACGATTCGACCGCCGACCATGGCTTCGATCGTGATCACCCCGAGCACCTTCACGGGAGGCAACACGGTGAACGCACTGATCAAGACCAGCGGTATTGCCGGTCCCAACGGATGCGTAATCACGCTCGCCTCAAACGGTGCCGCTGTTCGACCGCCCCCCACGGCTACGATTCTCACCGGCGACAATCGAGTTAACGTGCCGATCGTCACCTTCAAGACGAGCCTCACTATCGTCCGCACCGTCACCGCGACGACGCCGGACGGCCTCAGCAAGTCCACATCGGTCACGCTAACTCCGGTCACGACGGAGATTTCCTCCTTCACGATCAATCCGGCTAGCGTGGAAGGCGGATCGGCCACAACTGGAACGATCAACTTGACCAACCCGACTCCGGTCGGCGGCATCAATGTGAACGTGTCGGATACAAGCTCGATCGTAACGCCTCCGCCGTTCGTGGCCTTCGCCCAAGGCGAGACGACCAAGAACTTCGGAATCACCACGAAGGAAGTCGCTTCGAGCACCAACGCAACGGTCACCGTCCGCTACGACATCAGCTCGAAGTCGGCAACCCTCACGGTTAAGCCGACGTTGAAGATCGACTCGATGACGGTGAGCCCCGTCTCCGTCACCGGCGGCTTCAACGCGAAGCTGAGAATCATCCTTTACGCCCTCGCTCCGGCGGGTGGCGTGAACATCACGCTGACGGACTACAGCAGTGCGGCGAACACTCCGGCTTCGGCCTTCATTCCCGCTGGCGTCAAGTTCGTCGACGTGACGATCCCGACGGTCAAGGTAAACCAGAATGCATCGGTTCGAGTTCGAGCCGTCCTGCCAAATGGTCGCTTCAAGGAGACGGTCTTCACCGTCACCAAACTCTAATCCACTCCAAATGATGCGGGCCAAGTCGATTTCGGCTTGGCCCGTTCTGCTGTGTGAACCGCAAGATTCAAGAAGCAACCGCCAATCGCCGGCGGTAGGATAATCCTGAAATGATCGACAAGCTTCGCGCATGGTGGTTCGAGCGACAGGGTCTGGCGGGCATGAGCGGCACTCCAGCCGACGCTTTGTCCAGATCCGGATGGGCAAGGTCGGTTGGCGGCGCGAACCCATACCTCACCTTCTTCGCTCGAACAGGCACGAGTCGAGCCGACGCTGAAAGGGCGGTAGCCCACCAAGAGATTCACGAACTGCCCTCCGCCCGTGGCTGCACTCACTTCGTGCCCGCTTCCGACTATGCCCTCGCGCTCAAAGTCAGCCAGGGTACGAGCGAGGTGGCGACCCTGAACACTGCTAAAAAGTGGCTCGGCTTCACGGACAAGCACCTCGAACAGCTGAACGATTCGATCCTGAACGCACTCCAGGATGGACCGCTTGATCCCAAGGGCATCAAAGATCGACTTGGCGAAGCGGTGGTCAACTTCGGCGAGGAAGGCAGGAAGCGCGGCCAAACGACTTCCCTGTCCATCGGCCTCGGATGGCTACAGGCTCACGGCCATATCCGGAGGATCCCAGCGGGAGGACGTCTGGATGTTCAATCCTACTCCTACGCCCTCTGGACCCCAAATCCGCTCGACGGCTTCGCCCTGACCCCAGCCGAAGCACACATTGAGCTCGCCCGACGCTACTTTAGGTGGATTGGCCCGGCGAAGCTATCCCATTTCCAATGGTTTTCCGGCCTCGGAGTCGGCGCGTCCAAAGCCGCCATCGACCCGCTGGGGTTGGAGATTCTGTTCGAAGACTATCTGATTTTGCCCGAGGATCGCAGTGCCTTTGAGGCATTCCAGATTCCAAAAGAGCCCGTGTATGCCCTGATCTCAAGTCTCGACTCCCTAATCCTCCATCGCCGAGATGCCTCAATCCACTTTGACGAAGCCGACCGCGGTCGGACTGTGCCAGGCGAGCGTGGACTGGGAGCCTTGGGAACGCAAGACTTGACCGCAAACGCGATCGTTGACCGAGGGCGGATCATCGGGCTATGGGAATACGATCCGGATATTCAGCAGATCGTGAAGATGCTATTCGTTCCCGAGACTGCAACCTTAAAAGGCAATATCGAAAGGACGGAAGCCTTCATACGCGACGAGCTCGGAGACGCCCGCTCGTTCAGTCTCGATAGTCCCAAAGGTCGGAGAGCGAAGCTCGATGCGTTCGCCACCAGATAGTTTCTTTGCCTAGCTCATTCGCTAGCTGAAGCCAATTGTGGGTCGCGGGGGTTCGTACCGCGACATCCGCCAGATTTGGGTGGATTAGTGAGCGCTCATTTCTGGATTCCTGCAATAGGTTGTTGCATCGCTACGCGGAGCTTACGTGGGCAACTCCCATTGCAGGAGAATAACTATGCTCAATCTCCTGGCTATGATTGTATGTCTCCGCGGGGGCGGTTTGTCGGTCAACCCGTTTGCACCATGAAGCGGATCATACTGTTGCCACCGTGTGGCGCTCTGGTATTGAGACGCGGTATAGCTTCAAGCGGCTAAAATCTAGCCTGCATGAAGTTCCCCTACGCGATGCTCCGTGACTACGTCGAGACGAGTCTCGATGCCCACCAGATCGGCGATGTGCTGACCATGGCGGGATTTGAGCTGGAAGGCATCGAGGAGGTCGAGGGTGACTATGTGCTCGACATCAA
>JBKJIP010000233.1:0-2561 GCA_046598515.1 Fimbriimonadaceae bacterium
CGTGTTCGCTGTATTCAACACCGGAACCAAGTTGATCGCGAGCGACTTGCCGAAGTCGGTATAGCCGATGAACTGGCTCACCATTGCGGGCATCGTGATAAAGAGGGACAGGATCGCGAGGTGCGTCTGCGCTTCGCGAATGTTCTTCGCGAACGCGCTGACGGCGAGCATCACGGACGTCATCATCGCGACGAGGGGAATGAGCACGGCCAGAACCACGAGAAATTCGGGCACACCCATGCCAAGCCCGTTTTCCATCACTTTCTTGAAGATCGAGAGCCCAGAGACAGACGCAACTACGACGCCGAGAGTAGCGCTGAGAGAACTCGACAATGAAACTGTCCCCAGAGCGAGCAACTTGCCAAGCAGAATATCGACCCGCTTAACAGGCGAAATTAGAAGGGTTTCGAGCGTCAAGCGCTCCTTCTCACCCGCAATGATGTCGCCCGCGCTGCCCATAGCTCCGACGAAGGCATAGAGAACGACGATGTAGGGCAGCAGCGAAATCAGGAGCGCGCCCGCCGAACCTTGTTTACCCACCAGAATCTCATGCGATTCGATCTTAATCGGCTGAGCCGCTTCCTCGGGCAAGCCCTTGGAGACGATCAACTGCTTGAGCTTCATATCGCTCAACTTTTCGAAAGTAGATCGAACTACCGAGCGAGCGACTTGGGCCTTTTCCTCTTTAGGATCGAAGAACATATCGATCTTCACCTGCGGAGCGGCGGCGTCGATCGAGGTGGGGAAGACGACGACGACCTTCGCCTTGCCCTCCCGGATCATCTGCTTGCCCTCGTCCACAGACTTGAGCGTGATGACCTTCATCGGAGACTTGAGGAGGCCCTGGGCGTACTCGTTGTTCGTGTTGACCACGTGGATGACCTGGTTGCTCGGTTTGCTAATCGTTTCCACAAGGAAGCCGATCATGGCGAGCACGACGAGCATGATGATCATCGGGGAGTACAGAGCGTTGCTGCGAACGCGCTTGTCGCGGAACATCTCGCGCAGTTCTTTCTTACAGATGTGGAGAATGTCTTTCACGCGGCTTTGTCCTCCTCGATGAACGGGGCGATGATGCTAAGGAAGGCCTTTTCAAGGCTTGGTTCGCCCGTGAGTGCCTTGATCTCCTCGACTGTTCCCTCACCCCGGATTTGACCGCCGTGGATGATGGCGACTTTGTCGCACAGCCGCTCCGCTTCGCTCATGATGTGCGTGCAGTAGAAAAGGGTCTTGCTCTGTTTGCGAGCCTCCTCGACGAACTCCATCACCTTCTGGCTCGCGAGTACATCGAGGCCGGAGGTCGGCTCATCGAAGAAGAGTACGGGGGGATCGTGCAGAATCGTGCGGGCGATTGACACGCGCTGTTTCTGGCCCGTCGAAAGTTTGTCGCAAAGGCGATCTTCGAAGGCGTCGATCCCCAACTGCTTGATGACTTCGTCGATTCGGCGCTTGTCACGGACCCCGTAGAGTCCGCCGAAGTATTCGAGGGTCTCTCTAGGATTCAGACGACCGTAGAGGGCAGTGGAGGCACTAAGAAAGCCGATGTTGCGGCGTACATCCCGGCTTTGCTTCTGCGTGTCAAATCCGGCGACCTCGGCCGAGCCGCGCGTAGGCTCGATAACGGTGGAGAGCAATCGGAGCAGGGTCGTTTTGCCCGCGCCATTGGCTCCCAGGAGCCCGAAGATCTGCCCCGGATGGGCCTCGATGGAGACATCTCGAACGGCGTGAACCGTCTCCTTCTTCTTCGTATCGTGAAAGTCTTTGCAGATTGCGAATGTGCGGACCATGCGTCCCAGGAGTTTATCTGGGAGGCGGGTGGCCGTGGGTCTTATGTCAAGTTCGGACGATGCCGCCAGTGGTCCTTGCCGCCTCTTCCAACTCGGCCTCCGAGTTGAGGAGGTCGGGTCCGAACCGGATGCACCCGCTGCGGGCATCGGTAATGACGCCCGCTTCCGCGAGCCTTCTAGAAAGGCCCGACGCATCCGCGTGGGGAACGAGTGTGAACGCGCCAAAGCCGGTCGGGTCGTTCGGCTCGAAGCAGGCCACCCCGTTTTCGGTCAGGGCCTCTCGCAAAATCTCCTGCTGCCGTAGATTGTATTCACGTAATCTCTCGATGCCAATAGCCCGGGTGAAGCGAAGACCGCTGATCGCCTGATAGGCGGTCAAAACGGGTGGTGTGGACTCCATCCAAGCGTTTCCTCCCGATCCGAGGCGTGGCTCTTCGGGACGGGCGTAGCTAAAAGGCGATTCCTTTGCGAACCACCCGGTATCGAGGGTGCGCATGGGATTTGTCAAGTGCCGCGGATGGATTGCCAGCCAGCATGCCCCGGGTCCGCCTCGCGTGTACTTGTATGACCCTCCGATCATGAAATCCGCATCCAATGACATCATGTCGACCGGCAAAACCCCGACCGCATGATACGTGTCGACGAGAACAAGCGCTTCCACCCCGTGGGCCGCGGAAATCACCTGGTCCAAGCCGTCAAGAACTTGTCCCGTTGAGAAGAAGACTTGGGAGACCACAACCAAGTTGGTGTCGGGCTTGATCGCGGCGACAATAT
>JBKJIP010000412.1:0-8851 GCA_046598515.1 Fimbriimonadaceae bacterium
AAGATCGGAGTCAGGTTGAAAAGATTCATCAGGAAGGTGACATACGCCAGAGCCATGAACAAATCGCTCCCCGTTCCAATGGCGATGGCCAAGAAGATGAGTCCCGCGATCATTCCCGCGATCGGCCCCCCGATGCCAATCACGGCCTCACCCCATGCCGACTTCGCTCCTTCTTTTCGCAAAATCATCGCCCCGAAGAAGGGAATAAACAGAGGCGCGCTTACCGGAACGCCCATCGCCGCGGCCGCGGCGACGTGGCCCATCTCATGGATGAATATGCCGACCACGAACCCGGCCGCGAACTTCCAGGTGTAGATCATCGAATACACCCAGATCGTCAGGAACATGGTCGCGAATGTCTTCACGAAGGGCAGAAACTTTGCGCCCTTCAAGGCGACCAGAGCCACCTTGCCAAATTTGGCAAGTAGCAATCCGCCTCCGAGCAGCCCGCCCCACAGCCCCTTCTTCGCTCCTTCCGACATATGCGGCGACCCGGGTGCCGGGGGCTCGCCAAAGACGGGAGGCGGCGTGCCGTAGGGAATCACCGGAGGCGCGTCGATGGGGATCGGCGGCGGCGATTGGGGTTCCTGGTCCGACATTGAACGTTATCATAGCGGAATCCAGAGGGGAGTGGGCCCGGCACTGGTAAACTGATCTCACGTATCGCACAGAAAGTGCGATCCCCAAATTTATATGCGAAAAGCGCGCACCGCACCCCGCCGCAGCCCACGGACCGCGGGGTCCAAAACCACGACCGCTAACAAGGCTGCCGGAAAAGTTGAAATCGTCGTTAACGTCTCCAACCGGGAGACTCGTATCGCCATGCTCGAAGACGGGCAGCTCATGGAGTACCGCGTCGAGCGGGAAGAGCGCGTCGTCGGCTCCATTTTCAGAGGCATCGTCCAAAACGTGCTTCCCGGAATGGATGCTGCCTTCGTCGATATCGGCCTCGAACGAAATGCATTCCTGTATGTCGCGGACATCCTGCCCGACGACCCGACAGATAACACCCCCGCTTCCATCAAGCGATCCGAACTCCGGCGCCGCAAGATCAAGGAGCTGATCAAGCCCGGACAAGAGATCATGGTGCAGGTCACCAAGGGTCCCCGGGGAACCAAGGGGCCGCGTGTCACCACTCGCATCGCATTGCCGGGACGCTATGTCGTCCTCATGCCCGAAGCGAATCACTTGGGCGTCAGCCGCAAGATCGAAGATCGCACGGAGCGAGAGCGCCTTCGCAAGATCGGTGAGCGAATCGCCGTTCCCGGATTCGGGCTGATCATGCGCACCGAGTGCGAAACCAGAACAGAAGCCGAGCTAAAAGCCGATGTGCAATTCCTGCAGCAGCTTTGGGCGCAGGTTCTCACGAATGCTCGACGTCGCCGGGCGCCTTCGATCATCCACCGCGACCAAACCCTGCTCTATCGCACTGTCCGAGACATGTTCGGCGATGAAATTCACAGCATGGTCATCGACGATCCGGATGAGTACGAGAAGGTTCACCTGGCCGCGTCCGTCGTCGCTCCTGGGCTCAAAAGCAAGATCGAACTGTACGATCGCGAAGAGCCGATTTTCGACTATTACGGCATCGAGCGCGATCTGGAAAGACTGCTTCAGCACAAGGTGAACATGAAGTCGGGCGGCTCGCTCATCGTCGATGAGATGGAAGCCTTGACCGCCATCGATATCAACACGGGCAAGCAAGTAGGCACGACCTCGCTCGCGGATACGATTTTGCGCACGAACATGGAAGCCGCGGACGAAGTCTGCCGGCAGCTTCGCCTTCGCGATATGGGCGGCATCATCGTGGTCGATTTCATCGATATGGAAGGAGCCGACGACCGCAAAAAGGTGCTGGACTACTTCACCAAAATTCTCGAGAAGGATCGAGCCCGCACCCGAGTCGGCAAGATTTCTTCCCTCGGGCTTATCGAGCTCACTCGGAAGCGCACCGGCGAATCGGTTACGGAATCGATCAGCGAAGTCTGCCCGATGTGCGAAGGCGCGGGCCGAATCCCTTCCAAGGAAACGGTTTCCCTTTGGATCGAGCGCGACATGTGGCGCAAGGTCAACGAGCCGGGCAACGCCTTTCTCGTCGAGTGCCATCCCGCCGTGGTTGAGGCTCTTATTGGGGCGGACGGAGAAGTGTTCGAAGAACTCGAGCACGAGATGCGCCGCGGTGTCTTCATTCGCGCGAACTTCGACATGGAGTATGAGGAATACGAGATCACTACAGGCACGATCGAAGACTTCGACCGCAAGTTTATGGGCTACCGCCGTGCACAAGTCCTAGAGTGCAATATTCGACGTTCCAGCTCCGAGACAATGAACAAAATCATCGGCTGGACGGACGAGGGCTACTACATCGAACTCTTGGACGGCCGCGAGTACATCGGCCATCGAGCCAAGGTATGTCTGCAAGACATCCGGCGATCGTTTGCCGTCGGCGATGTGATCCATCCGGGTGCGCCGGTGGTGAGTCGAAGCATTACGTAAGCGTAAATCGTAAATCGTAAATCGACGAACGGGGCGGGGAACCTGAAAACGAGGATCCTCGAAAGATCGTGGGCGTTTTGCACCACGCGGAACCGATATCTGCAATTGGCTCCGTAAATTGTAAATCGACGAACGGCTTCGCGGGAAAGCCCGGAAGTTGCCCACCCGTTGTCTCCACCCTTGGCGGGATGGAGACAACCTGATCCCCGTTCGTCGATTTACGATTTACGATTTACGAAAACCCCCTAAACCGCTGCTTCGAACTCCGCAATATCCGCTCGCACCACATCCAGACTGCCCGTCCAGAATGCTTCGTCTCGTGTGTCGATACCAAACCGAGCGCACAACTCCGGCGCGTCCGCCGAGCCACAGGACGCCAACAGGTCGTCGTAACGGTCTCGGAAGAACTCCGGATCTTGCTCATAGACCTTGTACAGGCCGAGGGCGAAGAGGAGGCCGAACATGTACGGGAAGTTGTAGAACGACTCCTGGTCGTAATAGTGCGGCTTGGCGGCCCACATGTAAGGATGATAGGAGGCGAGCCCGTCGCCGTAAGTGTCCATCTGAGCTTGAAGCATCAGTTCGCACAGTTCGCTGGCACTCAGCTCCCGGTTGCTGCGCATCTCGAAGACGTTCTGCTCGAAGAGGAAACGGCTGGTGATGTCGACGACGGTCTGGCAGGGCCCGACGAGGCAGGCCTCAAGGAGGGCAACCCGCTCCTGTCCGGAGAACTGGTTCATGGCCGCGTTTTTGACGATCGTCTCACAGAAGATGCTCGCCGTCTCGGCCAGTGTCGACGGATAGTTGCGAAGCAATACCGGCCGCGTGGCCGTGCAAATCTGGTGATAGGCATGACCGAGCTCATGAGCGAGAGTCTTCACATTCGAGAACGACCCGTCATAATTCATCAAGATGCGGGAAACGTCGTCCTTCATGCCAGAACAGAAAGCGCCGCCGACCTTGCCGATCTTTGGATTCCAATCGATCCAGTTCTCCGCGTAGGAGCGTCGGGCGAAATCACCCATCTTCTGGGAATAGGAGCTGAACTGGTCGGCGACAAAATCACAGCCCTTCTCGATGGACCAGTGGGAACCCTCGCCGGATTCGAGGGGCGCGAAAAGGTCGTACCACTCCAGCTTCTCCAGCCCGAGAGCTCGTGCCTTGGCCTTGAGATACCGCCGAGAATCTGGGAAAGAGGCGCGCGCGGCGCTCATCATCGCGTCGAGGGTGGGTCGGTCGATCGCGTTCGAATAGATAGCCTCTTCAAGCCCCGTTCCCCAGCCACGTCGGGTCGCGAAAGTGTTGACCGAGCCCTTGATGCTGTTCATCGCGGCGGCGATGGGCGTCTCATTGGCTTTCCAAGCCGCGAGTTCCGCTTCGTAGGCAGCCTTCCGGCGTGCGCGGTCCGCCTCGTAGGCAACATTCCGGAGTTGGGACATACCGACGGTTTCGCCGTTGAATGAAACTTCGAGCTGGCTTGTGAAGTTGGAGTGCAGCTTGGACCAGGCGAGCACACCGCTCGGGGCGAGCTCGGCGGCGAGAGCTTCTTCCGCCGGGGACATCAGCTTGCCGGATCGAAACTTCGCTTTGCGCAGGATGTACTCGTGCTCTTTGGCGAGCTCGCTGGTTGCGATGAGGGCATCCACGTCCTGCTCGCCAACCCAGGCCGTGAAGCGCGTGCGAAGCTGGCTGAAACCAACCATGAGCCCTTCCATTTCGCTGAGCTGTCCTTGAGCGGATTCGTCGCGGGAGTTGGTCGCGACGAGGCAGTAGAGATAGGACATCAGGAGCTCGGCATCTTCCGACGCTTCGGTTAGGGTGGAAACCATGCGGTCGATGTCGCCCGATTCGAGACTATTCTCGAAGGCGGCGATCTTCGATTTCAGGCCATTCTTAGCGGCTTGGAATTCGGGAGAGTCCGCGGAAGGGAAGAAGACTGTCATATCCCAGTCGTAATTCGGTGATGCGATTGCGCTCATTCTGGGGACATTTTACCGTTCAGGATTTCCTGAACATTCCATTCCCTCCCCAAATTGGGTCAAAGGGTGCAGTTCAGCTTTAACCGCGGAAACTGCGATAGCTTTCGAGCCATAGCTTCCACCGATCGCAGCCCTCGATCTTTTGGGCCAGATCGCCCTTATGATTCGGCCGATCAAAGTGGGTCCAGGTTTGCGGGCGCATGCGCTCGGAATGCGTGAGGCTGCCGTCGCCGGTAAGTTTCGCCTTCATGTTTGCGAAGATCATGTTCTTCCAGATCTTTTGGCTCGGGAAGCTCCTCGCATAATCCTTCTTCATGCGCGTTTCGACCGAAGACAGGGCGATTATCTCCTCGCCGGTCGGATTCTCGAAACGGTTCACGCGGGGCAGCCTCGTCAGATAGCTGTAGTAGAAGGGGATTTCGAAAACGGGACCGTTGAAAACTTGGTGTACGAGGCAATTCGTAGCGTCGTGATCCAGGTGACCTTGCTCGAACGCGCCGCAGGCGATGCGGTCCGGCTTAACCCGTTCCACCATCGCATAGAACCTAGGCAGAAGCTGACCCATCTCCCGGCAGACTGCGCCATCGGTGCCGTCATGAAAGATGAGTTGATGCAGCGGTACGCCTAGCATCGCCGAGGCGTGCTCCGCCTCGGCGCGACGACGCGGAGTCGCGTGCGTCCAGGAAATCCAGACGTCGGCCCCGGCATCGGTCAGCCGCTTTATCCAGGCGCAGATGGAAATTTCATCGTCCGGGTGGGTCATACAGAAGAGCCACCGCAGGGACGGATCAGGATCGAACGCAGTCATGGCGTTCGACCGGATTATTCTTCTTCGTCTTCGACTTTTTCGTCGATTTCCGGCTCGGCGTCGATTTTGGCCGACGGATTCAGAATCGGATCCAGGTTCACGAAGGCGATGTTCTTCGTTTGCCGGTTTGGACAGTTGTTGCACACGAAGTCAACCTTAATGCCGGCCATCCAATCCGGAAGCTTTTCAATCGCACGACCACAAGAACATCTAACCATGATTTCTTTCCTCTTCGAACTCGCGAACCGTTTGACGGTGGCTTAACCAGCCATTGACCACCATGACGACCGCCCCAATAAAGTAGAGCATGACGACGACGCTATCCTCGCGCTTTTGGCCCGGATCGCGAATGATGCCGGGGCCACCGACCAACCCGAGAATGCCGACGATCAGCAGGATGCCACCCAACCAGAAGTAAGTATTCTTCCACCATTGGGGGACTTCGACCGGCTTCGAGACGACTTTCTCTTTGACCGTTTTGGGATCCGGGCTCACCTTCGCAACCGGGGTTTCCGCCTCGGGTCCCTTCAGTTCCGCCATAGCGGTGTCTTCGGGTTTGGGCGCCTCGGTGGTAGTCACCGGAGCCTGCTCTTCGCTGCTCACTTGCCTATTGTACCTTCCAGGTTCACCGGTTCCCAAAATCGATGGGTCTTGGGTCATTGATCGTGGCGCCGCAAAGGACGCCACGATAGATCAACGCCGCGTTAGGGGCTTGCTATTGTCTTCCGGGTGGACCGGACGATGATGAACGCGATCGGTATCCAGATCGGCGCGAGCACGAGCAGGAAGATGCCGATGGACGCGATGCCGCGGAAGGCGATCCCGAGCACGCTCGTCGCCGTATTCCAGGCTTCCTGCACCCATCCCTTGTCATTGACCTCGACCATCCCCTTGGTCTCGCCCTGAAGGGTGAGCTGGATGGTGGACAGAGCCGCGAGTTCGCTGAGGGCCTTCCTCTGGGCGGTCAGGCTCTCGATCTCCTCTCGGAGGCGCATCAGCCGGTCCTGTAGCTGAACGGTGTCACTGGAATAGCTTGATTTCTCGAGGGAGTTGCGAAGAGAAGTCTCTTGAGCGCTCATGATTTTCATGCGCGCATCGAAATCGACCACCTTGGCCGTGACGTCCTCGCCACTGATTTTCTTAGCGAGTCGGGTTCCCAGCCCCTCGAACATCATCATCGCCTGATCGAACGAACCGATCGGGATACGAAGACTGATCGTGATGTTTGGAGCTTGGGACGCGAGATCCGAGGATTCGCTGGCGGAGATAAAGCCGCCCTGATCGCTGACGAACTTGGTGACTTTGCGCTCGGCGTCCTCGACATTCGGGACGCGGACGGTGAGGCTCCCGTTGCGAATCACGGCTCTCTTGTTAACCGCTTGTCGCATATTGGGATCCTGGGAATGGGAAGCAAGCTTCGCCGGCGCCGTTGCCGATGTAGCTGCCGATCCGGTCGATGATCCGGAGTTTTCAGTTGATGTTGCGGCCGACTGTTCGGCTGCCCCGTACCCTCCGCTTCCGCATCCGGCGAGGATGGCGGTCGCGAAGAGGAGTGGAATGATCCTGTTGAAGTTCATTGCTTTTCTAGCACCTCGTTCCAGGGAACCACGCATTTTGGAGCATAGTTCCTGCTTGCCAACGAATTATCGAAACTCCCTCCGTCACCGCCGATCACCAGTGAAACGGTCAGATTCAGCACGTGTTTGTTATCCTCAGGAACCATGTTTATGTTTTGATGCGTCATAAAGATGTGCCTAAGAATGTTCGCACTACAATTGACCTGCCCGAGCAGATGTTTGTCGACTTAAAAATCGAGTCGGCACGCCGTCGGACCCCGGTCAAAAATCTCGTTCAGGAGGCTATAAGCCGGTACTTGGTGGAGCAGCGCCCCACGGAGCCGGCCTGGATGAAAAGCTTCGGGGCATTCAAAGACGACGCGGAAGAAGTGAACAGAATCCAAGCTGTCATCGACCAAGAGTTTTCAAAAGTCGATCCCGAGGAGTGGAAGTGATCCTCGACACCAATGCGCTTTCAGCACTTGCGAAGGGTGACCCTGAGCTCATTCGAGCACTTGGAACCGAAACCCTCTTCCTTCCCACGATTGTCTTGGGCGAATACCGATTCGGTCTCAAAGGATCCAAGCGTCGCTCTCAAATGGAAGATTGGCTAGATGACCTATTGACAAATGTTTCGGTTCTAACCATTGACCAGGAAACTGCCAGACATTACGCCGATCTACGACATCACCTTAAGACTGTGGGGAAACCAGTGCCGGGAAACGATCTGTGGATTGGCTCGCTGGCGCTGCAGCATCGCTTACCAATCGTAACCCGCGATCAGCACTTTGCTGTAATGCCGAACGTGCTGGGATTCGCTTGGTGAGTTCACGCTCTGACTCAGCGTATAACTGGAACATGATACGCCTCGCTCTTGTCGCGACCCTTGCTATCGGATGCGCTAAAGCGATCCCGGAATCCGGGGGCGAGACAACTGCCAGCGAAACCGGTGGGCAAGGCACGATCAGCACCAACCTGGGCAACCTGCCCATGAGCGACAAAACGGGGTGGAAGATCGAGAGGGTGGCCGAAGGGCTCGAGGTCCCGTGGGCGATCGCCTGGGCTCCCGATGGCCGAATGTTCTTCACCGAACGGCCCGGGAGAGTGCGCGTCATCGAAAACGGCAAGCTTGTCGCCGAGCCGATGATCACCCTCACGGACGTCATCGCTCGCAGCGAAGCCGGTCTCATGGGCTTCTGCGTTCACCCCGATTTCAAGACCAACCACTACGTCTATCTGGCCTACAGCTACGGCGACTACGTTCGTGTCGTCCGTTACACCGAAGCAAACAATAAACTCACCTCGCCCAAGATCATCCTCGATCAAATTCCATCCGCGATGAACCACGCCGGCACTCGCTGTGCTTTCGGGCCCGATGGCAAGCTATACATCACCACCGGCGATGCCACCGATTGGCGGCGGGCGCAGCAGATGGACTCGATAAACGGCAAAACCCTCCGCTTGAACGATGACGGATCGGTGCCCGCCGACAATCCCTTCGTCGGCAAATCCGGCGTGCGTCCCGAAATCTGGAGCTCCGGTCATCGAAACGCGCAGGGCCTCGACTGGCAGCCGGGCACGGGGCTCATGTTCCAGACCGAGCACGGCCCAAGCGGCTTCGAAGGCTTGGGCGGCGGTGCCTGCGAGCTAAAGGTGGTCGAACAGGGAAAGAACTACGGCTGGCCGGAAGTCTATGGCACCCGCACCAAGAGCGGCATGGAGCCCCCGCTCGTCGAATACACACCCGCCGCCGCTCCCGGCAGCGGAGCGTTCTATAAAGGCGAGAAGATTGCGGCTTTCAAAGGCAACTACTTCTTCGGGTCGCTGCGAGGCACATCCCTGATCCGCGTCGTTCTCGATGGACGAAAAGTCGTAAAGCAAGAGCGCGTAATCGCCGACATGGGTCGCATTCGCGAAGTGCAGAGCGGTCCGGATGGAGCGCTGTACTTCAGCACTTCGCGAATGCGACCCATGTCGGCGATTACGCGCTCTTGCTTTACGACTTTTCGTCC